>JAKLHG010000031.1 GCA_022710255.1 Candidatus Hydrogenedentota bacterium | reverse complement strand
ATATATTCGACTACGGCGTGAAGGGGGGCTGTATTTCTTCACGCTCGTGACCTACAAGAGGCAGCCTTTTATGACCAGTGAACTTTCACGAGAGTGCTTGCGAGCCGCTTGGAAAGAAACCCAATCGTTATATCCCTTTGATATTCTAGCGGTATGCCTACTACCAGACCACTTGCATTGCATCTGGCAATTGCCGGAAAAAGATGATGCCTATCCGAAACGATGGCAAAAACTGAAAAGCCTGTTTTCGCATGCGTATCTCAAATCGGGTGGGCAGGAAGGACAACGAACGGCACGTCAACAGAAAAAAGGGGAGCGGGCGGTATTTCAATCACGATATTATGAGCATTCCATTCGTGAACAAGATGACCTGAAAAATCATTTCGATTACATACATTACAATCCAGTGAAGCATGGTCTTGTGCAAAGTGTCTCTGCATGGCCTTGGTCCACCTTTCACAAATACGCGAAAATGGGATGGTACGATGTTGATTGGGGTCTTTCTCCCGATACCCCGGATTTGGACCTGGAATAATCACCCTGTTTCATTACACGAGCATAAAAACGAAGAAAAAAAAGATTGATGTAGGCCGGGTGGAGCGGAACCATGGGGGATATCACCCATTATTTAATAGAAGACCGAAAACAAATGCAGATGTTTGGGACCTGTATACACCAGAGCGTAACCCGCCTTATAGAAGAAAGGCGGGTTTCGCTTGGGTTGTTTCATGATATCGGCATAATACCCGTGAAAATGGCATGCGCGATGATTACCGCTGTAACGAATGAGTCCCGCTCCACCCGGCCTACGGTACCATTTGTTGCAGGTCTTCCATCGCTCCCAATTTCCACATATCGCCTCCGTTGGGAGACATCATCAACGCGCGACGGGTGCCGTGGTGGTCGTTACGGTAGAACCAATAGGTGGACCAGCAGTCATAGGACAGAAACAGGCGTCCCCGGGGATCGATAGTCAGGCGGTGATAGAAAACGCTGTATTCGGAAAAGGGGGAAACCAGGAGCACCTTCGGGTTGGACCAGGGTTCTCCCTGCCGCTTGCGCATATAGGCGAGCGTGGCGTAGTGGCTCGCGGGGAAATAGGGATTGCCGCCGTCGAACCACAGCCGGAACACGACATGCAGCGTGTTCTTCTGGTCGCATACCAGCCCGACATAGGTCTGGCGCAGGCCGGGCCCGAGTTCTTCCGGTTCGGTCCAGCCACCTTCTGCATTATTCGGTTCCAGGGATCGCACATACTGGAAGGTACGTCCGTGGGTGCCGATGAGCACATGGAGATACCCCTGGCTGTCCATGGTGATGGAAGGCGTGTTATGACAGTCATTGGCCGGGGGGCCGTAGCCCACGAGCGCGGGCTTTCCCAGTTGTTGCGTGTTCCGGTCAAAGGTCGCAACAAAGGTAGGCACGCCGGGCGCCAATTCTTCCGGCTCGGTGGCTTCGGCCCATACGACATGCACCTTCCGATCCCGGGATACCAAAGATGAAGGGATGCCGGAATGGGCGGAAAAGCCGATGCACTTTCGCGAGATCAGAATTGGCTTCCCGATGGAAAGAGCGCTGCCCGCCCCTTTGGCCGGCAGCAGCAGGTGCAGATCATTTAGCCGGCGCCAAAACACATCCGGGTCTTTCTCGGTAAAGGTGTAGGATACCAGCGGCGGCGGTCCTTCGAGTGGATTGTTCCCCGAGAACTGTTCCAGGTCCACACTGCCGCGCACAGGAAGGAAACACGGATTCAGGCGCTCTTCGCTTGGGCGGGCATAGAGCATGGCAGCACGCCCCTCCACCTGGCCCAGGAGATACACCGTGTTGTCCGCGTCAAAAGCGCACTTGGCGGACCGGGTGGTAAAGGGGAGTGCTTCGCCATCGGTCCCTGCTACTTCAGACAAGGCTCTCCAGCCTGTATCGCTCAGGGCCAACAGGGCGGTTTTGGCGACAACAAAGGGCTGGCCTCTCTTGTTGAAATACACCTGATTATCCAGCGGATAACGGGGCAGATATCCGAACAGTTCATTCTCGTGGGTGTACGGTTTGAACACCAGCGGCAGATTAAGCGGTTGCTCTGCCGGTGCAATGCCCCGGCGCAACGTGACCGTAGCATAAGTTGAAAATTCCGGCGTATCCTGCGGCGTTGCGCGCAACCGGCAGGATGCCTCCTCGACGCCCTCCGGCAGCGCGCAGGCCAGCGTCACGTTCACCGTGTTTTTCGCCTCTACGGAGGCTTCGGCCACAGACAGCGTCGCCGGAAAGGACTCCCCGGCAAATTCAACCTCCAGCCGGACGGTTCGCGGCGCATCCGCGTTGTTGTACACTTCAAACGCAACGGTCTCTTCCGCCGCTCCGTTCAGATACACCGTCCGGCGGTACGGCGTGAGCAGCCAGCGATTCTCGTGAAAAGGAAACCAGGAATCCGCGTTGGGTGTCCACAACGAAAAGTTGGGATAATCACTGTCATCCGGCCAGCGCGTCACGCCGTCAATATGGACCGTGCCCCGGAACACGGGCAGGTGCAGCCGCCAGGGCATAGAGCCGCGCGGCGCCTCGGTGGACACGGTGAAACGCCCGTTGCCCTCAGCGTCCGGCGTAATGACGGCTACAACCCCATCGCCCCCGTCATACAGCACCGGCGGTTCCACATCCGCGTTCAGGCCGGAGAGTTCCACCGTGAAGGCCCCGCGCTCCGGCCGGAAACAGATGTCGCCGGGCACGTCCGGTCCCAGCAGCACCAACGGTTCTTCATGGGCCGCGTCACGATGTCCCCGCGACGTTTCGACAAGATATTTCGCGCAGTTGGTGCGGAAGCCCCAGGCGATGTCCTCGCCGTACCGGTCCTCGCTTACGGTGATGTTCAGCACGTAAACGCCCCTGCACGGGACCTGCGCGCTCAACCGCACCTGCTGCACCGGTCCCGGGCCGTCGCCCTTACCAAGCCCGTCCTCCGGAAGCGTCTCCTCCGCCAGCACTGCCCGGTCCGGCCCCGCCAGAATTGCCCGCAGAAAAATCTTACGCCCCCGCACGTTCAGGTCATACTTCTCGACCTCTATCCACAGTTCCCCCGATTCCGCCAACAGATACACCCCGCCGCAACCACCGAAATGAAGCACCGGCGCTTCGGAAGGCTGCGCCGTTGCGTCCCCATACGCACCGATTACATAGAACACAACTAGAAGACAAGCGATTAAGACATGTAGAGCGTTCATAGCAAAATCCTTGTGTCGTCAGTGTTGGAGGATGACTGATGCTACCGTGTTTGTTTCAGACAGCAAATTACATCTCGTTTCCATCCCTGTATAACACATGAGATGGCGAGGGACAACTTGTATTTCGAGAGGAACTGCGCGGTGACCCGAAATCAAATCTGACGATTGTTATGTAAGCAGAGCCACCATCAGAATTATTCCTAAAATAACGATGAAAGACACGCCCATCATTGCAAGAACCCATATCTGAAACTCAAACACAGCTTTGGGCAGCGGCCTGCCCATAATTTTCATAGTCAAGACATTTAGTGGGAAGGGCAACATGCCGTAAAACAACATATCTTCTACTTCTTCTTCAGAAGCGTTTTTCTTTTCCGGCTTCCGTCTGAAGTAGTACATGACAAAATAAAGTCCATACAAAACACCATAGAAAGAGACCATCCATTGCGGGTTGAGCGTAAAAGAGGCACTTATTGTTTCGCCGGTATTGGATAGTGACAGAGAAATCGTTAACAACAGGATCAAATGAATGATGAAATATACCGTGTTGAATAGGAAACCTGTCCATCTGTTCCATCTGTTCCCGAAGAAATGAAACCCTACAACAGTGCACACCCCAAAGAGAAGGGCGAAAAGATTCCATAAAATAGACCAACTGCCCGATTGTCTGGTGGATGCGGTTAAAAAGATATAAAGATTCAAAAAATATAAAGCAGCAGTAATACCTACAGCCAGACATGAAAGAAGAAGCGCGTGCTTATACTGTAAAAAGGGTTTTGTACAATCGGTACTCTGTTGCTTGTATTCAGGGTGCAGTGCACCAGTGTCCGGTTCGGCAGGGCCATCTATTCGTCTTGAACCACGTTCTTTATACATGTCAATAATAATTGTAATCCCTATTGTGTTTATGTGCATTTTGTGGCCATGTTTTACATATTTTGCCACAAGAGGCACAGAAGTCACAGAAAAAAACTCTGGTTACGGCTACGTTGTGCAACGCTCACTATGAACGATAGTAATGTGCCAGAGTCTTCTTATTTTCAACACACTATTACAACACATAGGTCACCGCATTCTCTTTTCCTTCCACAATTTGCAGTGGAGACGCGTATTCCATGTCGTCTGCTGCTGTAGCCTTTATCTGATAGTTTCCCGCGAATCCCCGGAACACAAGGCGGCCGTCCGCGTCTGTTTTCCCGGTATATTCAGTCTTCCACTCCTGGTTAATCAGCCGGTCCAGCGCTTGATAGGCGGGCTTGGGCTGGAGGGTCTCATCCACGAGGCCGCCCAGGGCCTGGCCTTCATTTCCATAGGCCGTCTTGTCCACGAGATTCCACCAGGTGATGCCCGCCATGCCTTTTATGCTGAACCAGAGACGATACAGATACTCCACGACTTCGGCCTGAATCGCCGGCCCGTTGTCGCCGCTGCCCGGTATTGTGATTTCGGTGATATACAGGGGAAAGCCCAATTCGGAAAACCGTTCATACACATTCAGCAGGTTTTCCGGCCTGTATACCGGATTCCCTGGAAAATGCTTGTCCAGCTCCTGCCGGGAAAAGAAATGAAACTGAAAGCCGATGCCCTCGATGCCTGCGCCGGCGGCCAGAAGAGTCTTGACCTGTTTCAGATAGGCATTCTCTTCCACCGGCTTGTGGCTGACGTGCATGACCTCGTTGATCATGAGGAGGGTGTCGTCGGGAAAGACCTGATGCGCCTGTTCAAAGGCCCAGGGCACATACGCCTGGTCCGCTGAAAAGAGGGGATAGGTGTCGGGACACACCAGCGACTCGTTCACCACGTCCCAGATCGGGATGTCGTTGCCATAGCGTTCTGCGATCTCCCCGAAGCGTTTGGTATAGGCCGCGCGCAGCGCATCTGGTTCCGTGGGCATCCACACGGGGTTGATGGCATGCCACAATAGCGGGTGTCCCTTTGGCGTGATGGCATGGGCCTCGCACCACGCCAGCAGCGCGTCCGGCGGGGGACGGCGCCAAATATAGGGCGCGTCTTTTCCGAAACGCGGTTTTCCGGGTTCTGGTTCCAGATCCGCCCAGTAGAACGGAAGGGACGCGAAATTGAAGATTCGGGTAAAGGCCTGTTCATACCCGGCATTCAGTTCCGGTGTGGCCATCTGCCCCAACACAAACAGGTTCGCGCCAAATAGAAACGCGTGGGACTCCTGCACGGCGGACACTGTGACGCCGGGAAGAGGCTTACCCTCCTTGTCCGTCACCAGAAGGACCGCGTCGCCCTTGCGATGCTGCTCGATACCGGCATCAATCTTCTGCACGACCTCCGCGGCAGTCCAGACCGCGCGGAAGTCTTTGATGAAGTCCGCATGTACCCATACAACGGGCACGAGAGCCAGTATCAAAAGCGCTACGAGTGGTATGCTATTCATAATCCCAAATCTCCATGGGTTTTAGTGCTGAGAATTGCCGACATTCCATTTTGAGGATACACCACGACATTGGTAATGACAAAATAGGTAGAGTTTCTTTAGGTGGGGGATTGTGACATTGACAGGCACCAATAATGTACATGTTGGGAAACCAATCGCTATGATTGGTTAGTTTGTGCCTTACGCATGAGGTCTGGCATGATAAAAAGGAGGAGTCGTTATGGAAATGAACTTAGAAAAGCGTATCAAAGACAGTTTTGCCCGTCAGACGGTCATGACAACTATCGGAGCGTCCATTGACAGTATCGGTTCGGGAGAGGTAACCGTTGTATTACCATTTCGCAGCGACCTTACCCAACAACATGGTTTTTTCCATGCCGGTGTGGCGACTATGATTGTGGATTCCGCTTGTGGCTTCGCCGCGCTGACCTGTATGCCTGCCTCCGCCGCGGCGTTGACGGTGGAGTATAAGGTTAATTTCTTGTCACCTGCCGCAGGGGAAAAACTGATAGCCCGGGGACGGGTACTCAAGCCGGGGCGTACCTTGACCGTGTGCTTCGGGGAAGTACATGCACAGCAAGAGGGGAAAGAGAAATGGTGGCAACGATGCTCGCTACTATGATGAAGTGCGAAGAAACGGGTTTGACGGATTGATACTGAAAAACACTATGCGGTTAACTTTGGGAGATATTTATGCTTTGCTGGAATCTGCTTGCCTGTGTATTTTTCTCCGTCTTTCCCAATCTCTTGTCTATGAACGGTTCTTTTGAACAAGGACTTGAAGCATGGGAGTCTGCTTTCATACCGCCGGTTGCGGCGGAAGCCCTATCGCTGGAGGGGCGCACCGCAGTGCGCCTTGTGGTGCCGCCGGAAGCGCCGATAGGCTATCCTTCCGTGCGGCAAACCTATCCCGTGACACCGGGTACTGTAATCTCGGTCTATGTGGAAGCCCTGGGAACACAGGTGCGTGATGGCGTCGGGGTGTATATGTCCGTTGAGTTTCTTGGTGCGGACGGGGGACGCATCTCTTTTGTGCAATCCGAGATGGTGATTCCCGACGGAACCTGGCGCCCGTTGCGGATCCGGGGTATTGCGCCGCCGGAAAGTGTAAATGCCCGGCTGTGCCTGTTGCTGAACGGGCACGGGGAGGCTTGTTTCACGGGTGTCAAGGTGACCGCCGCGCCCGGAGAGGATGTCCCCCTGCCTGACGGGCCGGTAACATTAACCGTCACGGATGAAATTGCATGCCCGTCCCTGAAAGGGTTTGGCGCGGAAGATGACGGATGGTTTTATAATGGAGACAACGCAGCCAAAGGCGTGACTCGCGAAGACTGGACCCTGCGGGAGGACCGGGTACGTTGGATGGAACCGGACTGGACGCGCATGTTCTTCTGGTACAAGGACTGGAATCCGAAGGGCGATTATGAAACCTTCGATTTCGAAACGGACAACATGCGCAGCCATTACCGGACCTTGGACCTGTATCAGGAGGTCGGCGCGTATGTCAATGTCGTCGGTGTGGAGTGGGGGGTGCCCAAATTCACCGATCTTCCGAAAATGGCCACCGCCATCGGCGCCTTATTAGAACACCTGATTCGAGTCAAAGGGTACTCTTGCGTACAGGAATGGACGTTGACCAACGAGCCGAACGGTTCCTGGACGCAGCGGGGCAATGCTTTCGAAGAATACCTGCGTCTGCACGAACTCGTGAAGGAGGAATTCCAAAAACGGGGTCTGGACATTCGCATCCTCGGCAGTGATGATACCAGCGGCCTGTCTTGGTTCGAGAACTGCGTACGTTCGGACCGTTACCTGGATTGCGCGGACTTTTTCGCCTCCCATCTCTATGCGCGGCATACGGACCGTCACCTTGCCCCGTTCTTTTTTGACGACCGCCTCAATCTCATACGCGTCCATGCTTCGGATAAGCCCTTGGTTATCGCCGAATTCGGCTTTCAGGACCATCGCTCCGGCACGCTCGAGAACCCGCTCATGGAGAATTATCTCTACGCGCTTTGGACAACCGCCTTTGTTATCAAAGGGCTCAACCGGGGGATCGCGGGCTTTTGTATCTGGTGCCTCCACGAAGTCTATTATCCCGGCGGCGGTTTCATGAATTACGGTCTTTGGAACTTCAAAGACCGGAACTGGAACGTGCGCCCTGTGTATACTGCCTGGGCGAACCTGACGCGGTATACAAAAACCGGTGACACGGTATACCGATGCGATTCCAGCGCGTCAGGACAGGTCTTGGCCGTGCGAGTTGGGGATACTCTTTTCTGGGTCAATCAGGCGGACAGGCCGGTACAGGTCAAGGCATTCGGAGCAAATCCCCGTGCTGCCCACGCCTATACGGAATCCACCATAACAGGTGACAGGGAATGTGGCATCACGTTGGATGTGCAAGATGGTTTATGGAATTTGCCTGCCGAGAGTTTTGGGCGGATGGAACTGTAAGGTTGTTTCCAGGCGGGCTTATCCAATGGCGTCAAGATAAAATGAAGTTCTGTCAAAAACAGCATAAGAATCTCCCTATGAAAACTATCCATCTTTGGTTTATTGTGTGTTGTATCCTTCTGAGTCTTAATTCTTCAACCATGGCAAGAAATCATCCCGAAAATGAATGGTTGGCTGCTCCGAATGTCCGCATTACCGTGGGACAACAAGACGCGGAAATAGTTGGCCGGGACAACCGGGTCCTGCAGGCGGCCGTGGATTATGTGGGCAATCTTGGCGGCGGCACGGTGGAGGTGGGCCCGGGCGAGTACCTGATGCGGGATTCCCTGCACATGCGAATGGGTGTTACCCTTCGTGGCGCAGGTGCGGATACGGTGCTGAAAAAAGACGTGGAAACGCGCAGCCTCCTTGTCGCGGACGGAGATTTTGGTGAATGCGCCGTCACGGTGGAAAATGCCGAGGGCTTTGAAATCGGCTGCGGCCTGCATGTCGCCACAAAACGGGTCCATGGTTTTCACACGATATGTGCCACGATCCTAAACAAAAACGGTGCCTATCTGACCCTGAGCCGTGCGCTCAATGCGGACTGCATGATGGCAGACGAAGCCTATGCGACCACCCTGTTTCCAGTCATCAGCGCCTACCATGTGGAAAAGTTTCGCATTGAGAATCTGACCATAGACGGAAACCGAGAGCATAATGGCATTATAAACGGCTGCCGCGGCGCAGGCATCTTTTTTTACCAGGGCGATGCGGGTGTCATTCACAACTGCACGGTACGCGGGTACAGCGGCGATGGTATCAGCTTCCAGCAGTCCAATGATGTGCAGGTGCTGGATTGTATGGTGGAAAAATGCGCCGGTGGCGGTATCCATCCCGGCAGCGGCTCCCAACGCGCCGTGGTGCGCGGGTGTACCTCCAAAGAGAATGACAAGGACGGCTTCTTTTTTTGCTGGCGTGTGCGCGGTGCGGTAGTTGAAGACAACACCTTTATTGGGAACGGCACCGTGGGCATATCCATCGGCCATAAAGACAGCGATAACGTCATACGCCGCAACGTCATTGCCGATAATGCAGGAGGCGGTGTGCAATGGCGCGAAGAAGCCGAGCCGATGGCCGCCCATAATATTGCCTTTACGGAAAACACCATTCGCAATAACGGGTCCTTTGGGTTATATGTCGGCGGCGAGACCAACGGTACCGTTATCCGGGATAATACCATCGAATGTATCGGTGATGACAGTGTCGGTATCCGCATCGGAAGCAAGACAGGGGAGGTGCTTATTGAGAATAACCGCATACAAGCCTTCCTTCCCGTTTTGGATGAGCGTATCGGGATAAATAACTGAATGCGCGGGAAAGGCAACATTGACCTCGTTGACAAATGAATATATTGGCTGAACCAGACATAAAAAACCATCCCGGCAAGGCAAACCGCCCTGTTGGGATGGTGGCGAAAGATATAAGAGGGGCACTATTTGTTGTTTACAGTGACTCCCGGCCACTGGTCGGTCCGGAAGGGGGAAGCGGGTAGTCCTTCACCATTTACCAAGTTGCATACCGGGTTGATGGCCCATCCGTAACGCACCGCTACGGGAGCGGGCACCTGCGGCGAGGAGACGATGACTTTTTTCCCCTTGATTACAGCATCAGCCCAGACAAACTTTTTATCGGCGCCGGCAATGGCGAATCCCTTGGGCGTTTCCCTGTCACTGGTGGTGAGACCGCTAAGGGTATGAGTGAATTTTACGATAATCTTATCCTTCCAGATACGCATGGATTTATACATAGGTCCTGACCAGACGACATCCTTCCCGTAATCCTTCGCGAGAGCGTTCAAGGCGAGGCGTTTGCCAACGTCCTGTTTGTTCTTCGGATGGATGTCCTTGGCTTCACCAATGTCAATAATAACGGCCATGCCGGTTTTTTTGAGGGACAAGGTCATGGTTTGCGCTTCACGTAGTTCTGCCCAGTCAGATTCCGCGGGCTCGGGAAGGGTGTCCTGAAAGTTTGCCAATTGTACGAAGTAGAAGGAGAATGGCCCTTGTCCCCATGCGTTGCGCCAATCGGTAATCATGGCAGGAAACAGTTTTCGATACTGGTAGGCCCGCCCCGCGTTGGATTCCCCCTGATACCAGATGGCGCCCTGAATGGCATAGGGGACCAGGGGCGCAATCATCGCGTTATAGAGGCCCGCAGCCAGCCAGGGGCTGTCGGGACCTTGGGGGGCTTCGGGTTTGGGCGGTTCGGCAGCGCCTGCGGCCTTGGCTTGTTCTGCCGCCTTTTGCCATTCTACCATGGCCTGGTCATAAGCAGCCTTGGCGGCAGGGTAGTCGGCAAGTTTCTGGTCCCATTGCTGAACCATTCCGGCAAGGTCGGGATCGCTTTCCAGCATGCTGCGGCTGGTCCAGGATTCCGCGGGCGTGCCGCCCCAGGAAGTATGGATTAGCCCCATCGGAACCTGGTTCAACTGCTGATGCAGCTCCCGCCCAAAGAAATACAATACCGCAGAAAATTCGGGAATCGTCTCCGGGGAACACACGGACCATACTCCCTCGCAATTATCCTGGGGGGTGGTGGCAACGGTGCGTTTTACCGTGAACAGCCGAATATTGGGATAGTTCGCACTTGCCATTTCTGCCTCGGCATTCGTGGAAAGATTTACGGACCACTGCATGTTTGATTGGCCGGAACCCAGCCAGACTTCTCCCACGAGGACATCACTGAACAGGAGGGTGTTGTCTTTGCCTGTGATCTTAAGTTCGTAAGGGCCGCCAGCATTCATACGAGGCAGTTTAACCATCCATCGTCCTTCGGAACAGGCAGAGGTGGATTTCGCTTTATCGTTGAGCGTGACGGTGACAGTTTCGCCGGGTTCAGCCTTGCCCCACACGGGAAGTGATTTATTTTGTTGCAGCACCATGTGATCACCAAAAATACTTGGTGTGCTGACAGTCGCAAAAGATCCCAGTGCGATAGAGAAAGTCACATAAACTATAAACGACAGAGTCATTACGGAATTGTGTTTCATTTCCATTTCCTTTGAGAATTTAGGTTCTTTTGTTAAAAACGTGTTCTTTCGAATACCAAATTAAGAATCTGTATTAAACATGGTATATGAGAGTATACATGTTTACCCATAGCCCTTCTCAACTTGTTTGTATCGTGGATCTGTTTTTGGGTCACTACCCGACAAAGAAGTATAATATCTTTATGCAGATAAAACAGGCATATAGCATTCCAAAGCGCAAGGAATGGAGGAAAACAGGAACGTACCTTTCCCTGTTGGTGATGATATTGGTGTTTCTCTCCTCTGTATTGCCTATGCTTCCCGTGTCGGCAAGTAATTGGGGCGGGACGGTACCGGTTGAATCACTGATATGTTCCACCATGATTGCCAACCTTGCTGGAGCGGTGCCTTCCCCCTCGCGTGGTTCCTGTAACTACACGGGAAAACTGCCGTTTAACGCTTCTTTTTATCCCGGAGATGACACAACACGTGTCTATTCGACAAGTGGGTCCCATCACTACCCTCAGCCTTGTTCAATACATCTGCTGCACCGTGCCATCCTGATTTGATCCCTTTCCTGGCTGCTGCCGCTTTTCCCATAAGGGCATGTATTTTTACCTTCCCATCCTTCCTGTCATTCGAGTACGGGAAAGGACTATATCTTCAATTTAAAAATCAAGGAAAAGGATTCTATATCATGGATCACAACGATAAACCCGTATACTGCAGCATATGTAAAAAGCAAGTTAATTGGCATTTCAAACGCGTCAATCATCGAACGCAGTTTCTGATCGCACTTGTCACGCTGGGGATGTGGATTCCCATGTGGATAGGGTTGACATTGATGAAAATTAAATACTGCGACTTGTGCCAGTCTCCACTATCAGAAGAGTGATGTCTCTAAAAACCAGACGTGGCGGCACTCTGCTTTCAGGTAATTTATTTTCGACAAATAGCAGGTATTATGTGCTCATCCCTGAAATTGGAAAGACTTCATCAGGTGATGAATCCGTTTTTTTTAGGAACGAAATGGAGCGACGAAAGTCAACGGGGCGCCCCATGTGGGGCGCCCCTGAAATGAACACTAAGTTCCTGATGTTTCTGTTGCAGACAAGCCTGTGACAACCTTTTTCCTGACACTCCGCTGAGTGTATTTTCAACCTACTCGCCGGTCGAAGCCGGTGGCTTTACGGCGGGGGGGCGTGACACTGAGATGTTGAAGGGCGCTTGCTCCCCGCCCAGTACAAAGGTACCCTCAGTCCCAGTGTCAGGTACCTTGAACAGCAGGTAAGTCAGGGCGGTTTCAGCGGGAATCACAATTTGGGATACACTTGACGCGGCGGATGTATTGTCTTGGGATGGCATCTCCAGCGCCTGAAATGGACTTTGTTGCTTTAGGTCAAAGGTATAGGCAAGGGGTTCCCATTTCTGTTCTCCGGCGGCAAGATGACAGGATTCCAATAAAAGGATTTCTTCCTTGTCCGATTGTTTCTGAAGGGAAATCCAGACAAATAGCTCTCCTTTTTTCAGACGTAGTTGGCGGATAGCCTTAATGGTGGTCTTTCGATCCGCAAATCCTACCGATGCCGGTGCGTTGCCACTGACTTCCAACGAAAGTGAAACGGGCGTTTCGCCAATAACACTGATTGTTCTGGCACCGGAACGATGCATGCCCGAAAAAAGGAAGGGGGAGGCTGTGGAAGCAGAGGGTGAACTATCTGTAGTAGCCTCGGTTTCAACCGGGGCCGCTGGAGGAGTTTCCAAGTTATCTTTGTTCTCTGTGGCGGAAGAAGATGGGGAAGCGGGTCGTTTTTCTACGGGGGGGGACTGGGCAGTATCTATAATGCCCGCGACGGAAAGACCTGGTTCCTCAACGCGTGAGTCGTCCACCACAGTTTCCGTGGAAGGAGCGGGCTGCAGGACTTCTACGAGTTTTGTATCTTCAGGTTTAACAGTCTCTGTGAGGAGGGGTTGTGCATTGCCTGATGCCACTTCCGGTTCCGTTCCTCCTATGCTTCTGTCCACAGGGACCGACTCTTGTGGTTCCGCGAGTGATGGCATGTTCTGTTCCGGTGGAACATAGGCATCCTGTGATGTGACGGTGGAGATTGATTCATCGATCTTTGCAAGATAAGTGATTCCGCCAACTGCGACAATAACAATGAGACCTGCGGCCAATAATGGCAGGTAGCGCGGACCCTTTACTTGAACCGGACGAGACCGCTTCAGCGAAGG
Source organism: Candidatus Hydrogenedentota bacterium (assembly GCA_022710255.1). Lineage (GTDB taxonomy): Bacteria > Hydrogenedentota > Hydrogenedentia > Hydrogenedentales > CAITNO01 > JAAYBJ01. The sequence continues at coordinate 868 of JAKLHG010000031.1, read as the reverse complement.
TGCTTGTGTCGTGTCGCCTGCTGTGGAAAGAGGACTGTCGACAACAGCGGGTTTCGTAACGTCTTGTTCCTCTTTAATGAACGCATCCTCGGCGGGTTTTACCTGAACTGGAAGGTTTTCAATGAAGCTATACGGTTCACTGGTTGGCAGAACTATTTTGTCAGGTTCTGGCAGCAAAGGTGCAGACTCTATGGGCTCTCGCTCTTGGGGAATTTCTTCGGCTATATAGACTGTCCAAGGTGATTGGATTTCTGGAAGGGGGCTCTGTCCCGCTGGGAATACATCAACACTTTCAGCCACGGATGTGTCCGTCAATGGTTCGTCTTCAAGGATACTTTTTGACTCGCTATCCAGGTAAGATGCATCTATTTGACCTGCCATATCCATAATGGCTTCGTTCGCAAGATCAATTACCTCTTGTTCCTTCGCTTCCATACAGTTATCCGCAATGGCCCCATCGCTTTCCTGGGAAGACTCGACAGGCTCCAGAGTCTTAAATGATGTTTCTGGTTCCACTTCGTCCTGAAGGCGTGAGAGAGGCATATCTTGATCGGGAGTCGCCACCGCTTCAGCCGCCAATGCATTTGATGGTTCCGGGTATTCAATGGAAAAATCGGAACGCTCCGTTATATCGGCAGCAATTTCATTTGAATCCAGTTTATCAAAAAGCCACGATAAATCCTCTTCTCGAGGCGTTTTGCCTGTTTGTTCTAACGTGGGCTTTGCCCACAACCCAGAATTTTCGCTGTTGAGATGAATTGATGCGCCGCCATGCCCCAAAATATAGGTTTTCACCAAAAGCCAATAGAAAGGACAGACGGCGCATGAACATGATAGTAACGCATTTCAAAAACACAGTCAAGGGCAT
>JAKLHG010000309.1 GCA_022710255.1 Candidatus Hydrogenedentota bacterium | reverse complement strand
CGCTGGCCCATCTCCTTCTTAAAAGGAACCGCTTTTCCCTGCTGCCCGTGATTGTTTCCCAGTATATGGAACAGGTGGATACCTGGCTCAACCGGGTTGAGGTGACCGTTTACACAACGATACCGTTGACGGAGGAGTTGAAGGCCAAGATGGAGCAAAGCCTGAAAAACTTTACCGGCAGTACCATCCGCATGGAATGCATTATCGATCCTGCCATCCTGGGTGGATTGATAGTCAATATGCAGGGGTTTTCTTTTGATTTCAGTTATAGGAACCGCTTGAAACGACTAAAGGAAAAACTCCTGACAGAGGAGATGTTAGTATATGGCGATTAACCCGCGGGCAGACGAGATTACCGAAATAATTCGCCGCCAAATCAGCGATTTTACATGGTCTATTGACGTGGCCGAGGTTGGCACCGTCATTCAGACTGGCGACGGCATCGCCCGTGTGTTCGGGCTGGATGATGTGATTGCCGGAGAACTGCTGGAATTTCCCAACAACGTGCGAGGCATGGCTTATAATCTTGAAGAGGACCATGTCGGCGCAATTCTGTTTGGCGCCTATGAAAAAATCTGTGAGGGAGATACGGTCAAACGAACCTGGCGTGTTACTTCCGTGCCTGTCGGGGAGGGATTGATCGGCCGGGTGGTAAATGCTTTGGGTGAACCGGTGGATGGGAGTGGGCCGATCCATGCTGACAAGTTCCACCCGGTGGAGCGCATTGCTCCGGGTATTGTACAACGACTGCCCGTTACCCAACCCTTGCAGACTGGGCTCAAGGCCATTGATTCTATGACGCCCATAGGCCGCGGGCAGCGCGAACTTATCATTGGCGACAGGCAAACCGGAAAAACGGCTATTGCCGTGGATACCATCATTAACCAGCGTGGCAAAGATGTCATTTGTATTTATGTGGCCATCGGGCAGAAGCAATCCACGGTGGCGCAAGTGGTTCAGGATCTTACGGACCATGGGGCTATGACCTACACCATTGTGGTGACCGCATCGGCTTCCGAGCCTGCTCCCATGCAATACTTGGCGCCTTACGCGGGTTGCGCCATGGGGGAATATTTCAGGGACGCGGGAAAGCATGCCCTTGTGGTGTATGACGACCTGACAAAACACGCGGTTGCCTATCGCCAGATTTCATTATTGTTGCGACGGCCTCCGGGCAGGGAAGCCTATCCGGGAGATGTCTTTTATCTGCATAGCCGCCTGCTGGAACGGGCTGCGGCAATGAATGCGTCATCCGGCGGGGGTACGCTGACGGCGCTGCCGATTATTGAGACACAGGCCGGTGATGTATCCGCCTATATTCCGACTAATGTCATCTCCATCACTGACGGCCAGATATACCTGGAATCCTCATTGTTTTATTCAGGCGTGCGTCCGGCTGTCAATCCCGGCATTAGCGTGTCGCGTGTGGGTGGTTCCGCTCAAACCCGGGCCATGAAGAAAGTATCGGGCGCGTTGCGGCTGACCCTGGCACAATATCGCGAGCTGGAAGCCTTCGCCCAGTTCGGCACGGACCTGGACAAAAGCACGCAGGCTCAGTTGAACCGAGGTAAAAGACTGGTCGAGGTGCTCAAGCAACGCCAGTATAGTCCTTTGTCGGTGGAGTACCAGGTGGTGATTATTCATGCGGCGACTTCTGGTTGCCTGGATAAAATCCCCGTTTCTGTGGTGGCCCGGTTTGAAGAAGATCTGTTTGCCTTTTTCGACAGTGAATACCCTGAGTTGCTCCACCGCATAGCAACCGATGAAACGTTCGAGGGAGATCTTCGGGAGGCTATTGATAAGGCCTTGACGGCATTCCTAGAGGGGTTCGGGAAAGAAGAAGGAACATCCTGATGGCCAGTCTCCAGGAAATTCGGCGCCGGATCGAGAGCGTAAAAGGTACGCAAAAAATCACACGTGCCATGAAAATGGTGGCAGCGGCAAAATTGCACCGGGCTCATGAGCTGCTTCTGAATACCCGCCCCTATGCTTACCATATGCGCGAACTAATCCCGGGCCTGATTACGCAGGACGACAGGCAGGCACATCCGCTGCTGCGTTCCATTGCGGGGAATCGCACCCGCCTGATTGTCGTAACTTCGGACCGGGGCATTTGCGGCAGTTATAATGCCGCCATTCTGCAAGAAACCTTGCGCAACATGCGCCTTATGCTTGCGGATAGACAGGTATCCATCACCGTTGTGGGCAGGAAAGGGGCCGAACTGTTTCGCAGGCGCCAGGTGCCGGTAGAGAATATTCATGCCGGAATTTTTGAACAGCATTCGGCAAACGCTGCCGTGCGTATTGTGGATGAATTTGTGAATGCCTTTCTTGACAGTCAGGTGGATGAGGTCTTGTGCCTGTATAATGAATACAAGAACGCGGCGGTCCAGGCTGTTGTCATAGAAAAAATGTTGCCTTATGAGGCGCCAGCGCGCGTGCCGGAGGCCACCCCTGTCTGGATTTTTGAGCCGGACAAGAACGCGGTAATAATGCGGTTACTTCGTGCTAATCTTTATGCCCAGATGCATCGCATCCTGCATGAAGCCGCGGCAAGCGAGCAGGGCGCGCGCATGGCCGCCATGGACTCAGCCACCCGCAACGCCGGTGATGTCATCGCAACCTTGTCCCTGGAATATAACCGGGCCCGGCAGGATGCCATTACCCGGGAAGTGGTGGAAGTAATCAGCGGTACGGAAGCGCTGTGATTATGGAGACTAACATGAAGGCGGGTAAAATAACCCAGATTATCGGTCCTGTGGTGGATGTAAAATTCGAACCAGGCCATTTGCCGCCGATATATTCCGCCCTGGAAATCAAGCGTGAGGATGGTCCCCCCATTATTTTGGAAGTGGCGTTGCATCTCGGGGACAATGTGGTGCGAACCATAGCCATGCATTCCACAGATGGTCTGGCCCGGCAATTGCCCGTTACGGATCTGGAGCGGTATATCAGCGTTCCGGTGGGCAAGGAGGTGCTGGGCAGGATTATCAATGTCATTGGTGAGCCGGTGGATGAGATGGGACCCATAAATACGGAGGAGCGCTGGCCTATCCATCGTGAAGCGCCGCGGTTTAAAGAAATCAATACCCAGACGGAGGTTTTTGAAACCGGTATCAAGGTTATTGACCTGTTGGCACCCTACCCGCGTGGAGGAAAGATTGGCCTGTTCGGCGGCGCCGGTGTGGGCAAAACCGTCTTGATCATGGAACTAATCCATAATGTAGCTACCAGGCATGGGGGTTATTCGGTATTTGCAGGGGTGGGAGAGCGCACCCGTGAGGGAAATGACCTGTGGCTGGAAATGCAGCACTCCGGAGTCATAGAAAAAGCGGCCCTGGTTTTCGGCCAGATGACGGAACCGCCGGGCGCGCGTTCGCGCGTGGCTCTGACCGGTCTTACCGTGGCGGAATATTTTCGCGATGTGGCCAACCAGGATGTCCTGTTGTTTATTGATAATATCTTTCGATTCACTCAGGCCGGCGCGGAAGTATCCGCCTTGCTGGGGCGCATGCCCAGCGCGGTGGGATATCAGCCGACCTTGTCCACTGAAATGGGGGAGTTGCAGGAACGCATAACCTCCACCAAGAAAGGTTCCATAACGTCGGTTCAGGCGGTATATGTGCCGGCGGACGATCTTACCGACCCCGCACCCGCCACAACATTTTCCCATCTTGACGCCACCACCGTATTGTCGCGCCAGATTGTGGAGTTGGGCATTTATCCCGCTGTGGACCCGCTTGATTCCACCAGCCGTATCCTCCATGCGCGGTATGTCGGCGAGGAACATTACAGGGTGGCCCGTGACGTGCAGCGCGTGCTGCAACGTTACCGGGACTTGCAGGATATCATTGCCATTCTGGGCATGGATGAATTGTCCGAAGACGACAAGACAACCGTAAACCGGGCCCGGAGGATACAGCGGTTTCTTTCACAGCCCAATTTTGTAGCGGAGGAATTCACGGGCATGGAAGGCAAGTATGTCGCCCTGGAAGACACCATCAGGAGTTTCAAAGCGCTTCTCGCCGGTGATTATGACCAGTATCCCGAACCTGCTTTTCTATATTGTGGGACTGTTGAGGAAGTGCCGGAAAAAGCGCGTGCTTTGGGATTGGCCTGACCATGACCGAAGAAACCCCGCCCAAGGTACTGCAATTAGAGATATGCGCGCTGGACCGCTCTCCTATGCGTGCCGAAGCAACACGCCTGTCGTTGTTTACCGATATGGGCATGATTACCATATTGCCCGGGCATGCGCCGCTTATGGTCAATCTGGGTATAGGCGTATTATCAGTTTGGAATGCTGATGGAGAGCAACATGATTTTGCGATAAGCAACGGACTAGCGAGGGTTTTAAAAGACCATGTCCTGGTGCTCACTGAAACCATGGAGATGGATGTTGAAATAGATATTGAACGCGCCGTAAATGCGCGTGACCGCGCGGAACAACAGATTAGGGAGGCCATCGGAGGCGGGGTGGATGAGCTTCGGGTTGAGGTTGCTCTTAAACGAGCCATAGCCCGTATTCATGCTCATGCACGTCTCCAGCCGCGATCAAAAGATTCAAGGGCATGAGGGTAATGTCCTGACGCAGGTATCGCCTTCATTGCTATTTGTGCGGGCGGTTCAGCAGGAAGTCCAAGGACAGAACCCGCTTTCTTTTCAGAATGCGGTAAGGATCCTCTTGTCCCGGCACCCGCCGGCCCCGGTTCGCACAGGTATCAGTGGCAAACAAGAACGCCTGGTTTCTGTGGGAAAGACGGGTGTTATTTTCGAGCCATCAAGGATCATATCTGATGATGGGGTTCTCATGGGAGGATGTTATCAAACGGGAAGGGATTCGGGGGTGGTGTTCGGGCCGGCCAGACGCGTGGTGTGCAAGACCGGATTGCGGGCCTGTGCTATACTACCCGCCGTGGAGTAACAGAGAACAGACAGCATGCAGACGGAAGAGCAGCAATTATATGTGGACGTGGCGTTGCCTCTCGCCTTTGATACCACCCTTACCTACAGTGTACCCGTCTCCCTGCGGGAAAGGACCGTTCCGGGCATGCGCGTTCTGGCACCGCTCCAGTCCCGGGTTGTATTGGGATTCCTGGTCGGGGTCGGGGCGGACCCTCCGGATATCCCTGTAAAACCTATTATCGACCTGCCTGATGCGGAGCCGGTCTTTGACGGGGCCATGCTGAAATTGTGCAAATGGATAGCCGATTACTATTGTTGTTCCTGGGGGGAGGCGTTATCCGCTGCATTGCCCGGCGCCGTCAAGTGCAGCATACGCAAACGGTACCGCCTG
>JAKLHG010000308.1 GCA_022710255.1 Candidatus Hydrogenedentota bacterium | reverse complement strand
GGTCCGGGCCGCCTTCCCTGGTGCAATTCCGGAACATTTTTATTAAGAAACTTGACTGAGTTATCCAAAACGCTGTATCGCGGCGTTCTGTAGATAAATCTAGTTTGTCATGTCATACCGTGAAAGGTCGTCTTCGAGACGTCTTTCTTCCAGCGTCCCGGGGATATGTTGGGGTTCGGAAGAGGCCAGGTTCCCGTAACCGCAATCCAGAAAGGGATGTGGGGTATGTACAAGATGCGTTGTTTGACGGCGGTGGTGTCCGTACTGTTTTGTGGCGTTTCCGTTGCGATAGATCCTTTGCCCCTGAAGGTGTTTGAAACGCTGCCTTCCGAATTCCAGGAGCAAGTGCTGGAAGGTATTCGTCAAAGTCCGCTGGAGGATATCCTGCGCATCTGCGGCGGTCCGAAGCCGGCGGCGGCTGCCGGGGAACCGGCTGTAACGGCGGAGGGGACCTTGCGGATTATGGGCCTTTATCCCGTCCCCGGCATGCAGATTGGGGAGGAGATCGTCATTTTCTTTGATGAAGACCTCGCCCCCCTTCCAGACGTGGAAGGCGTCGCGCCTGTTCCTGTGACCGTGGACCCCAATGTGGATGGTCACGCCCTTCTGGAGGGGAACCGGCTCCGGTTTTCCTCGGCCTACCTGGGCGCGCTGGTCCAAAATTCCGCCGTAAAGGAAATCAAGGTCCTGTTGCACCCCGGACTGCGTTCCGTTTCCGGGAAACCGCTGCGCATGGAAGACCGCGTGCTGACCTTTTCCAATGAAATGCTGGCAGTCGAAAAAATAGCCGTTGTTCAGGGTACGCAGGATGCCATGGAATTGAGCATTGATTTCTCGCGGCCCGTGGATACGGCACAACTGAAAACGTTGCTGACGGTGCGTGCCAACAACAACGAACCGGTCGCCTGTACGTTCAAGGAAGGGGGGGAAGGAACCCCCAAACAGGCAATCATTGGAATTCCCCGATCCACATCTTTTCCCTTGTACATGGTCGTGGGGCACGGTCTTCGGTGGGGCGATGCCTTCGAATTTACTTCCGGCGCCATCCAGAGGGTATTCCCTTCAGAAAAGCGGGTACAAGTAAAATCGGCGGTCTATACGAGGGGAGAAACGGCGAGGCTGGAACTATATTTTTCCGTGCCGGTACAGGCGGAACCGTTTATCAACCTGGTCCAGGCAAAGCGGTTCGACACGGATGCTCCGCTTGCATTGGCGCTTGAAAGCGCAACAGAAACGGACTTTGTGTTTAACGTGATTCCCGGTGCAAATGAAACGGCCCCTGATAAAATCAATCTTCGGATTCCCGCAGGCATACCCTCGCGCACCGGAACGACCCTGCTCTACCCGGAATGGACCCAAACCCTTTCCGATGCGCCCACCGGGGAAAGTGAAGAGCAGGAGTCATCGGGAGAGATTGAGGCGCTTGATGTTGAGGACCACTATTGGGATGAAGAGGATATTGACGGTTACGCGCTTAACCTTTCCTTGTCACACAGCGTGACGACGGAAGACCTGCTGAACCACATCAAGATTGTGCCGCCCATTGAAAATATGCGCGTAGAACCGGGCAGATGGGAAGGCCGCATGTTTATCAAGGGCGACTGGCAGTCTGAAAAGGAGTATGTGCTTACCGTGACGGGCGGTTTGGAATCGAGCGATAAATCGGCCCGGCTTGAAAGCGCTGAAATGGTGGCGCTGGAGAAGACGCCGAAAATGTCCGGCGCCGAATTCGATTCCCCGGAACTGTACTATTATCTGCGCAAAGAAGCCTCGGCGCCCCGGGTCAAAGGACGGAACATTACGGAAGCCTGGGTTACGCTGGCCCGAATTTTCCCGAGTAATATACCCATCTTTGCGCGGGACTTTGTGGAATACGGGCACCGGGAGTCCCTCATGGATGAGTATGCGGGCGAACTGGGCTCGCTTGAAGTCGCGTTTCCCGACGATCCGGATAAAACGCATTCGGTTCCCGTTGACATGGGCGCCCTGATGCCGGCGGACAAGCGCGGCGTGTTTGTCATGACTGTGGGACCGGAATACAGCTATTCAAGTGAGACAAGCCGCATTCTAATTTATACGGATATGGGCGCGCTGGCGCACTGGACGGATTCCGGGTTGGTCGTTTTTGTGCATGACCTTTTCTCGCTCGAACCGGTTGTTCAGGCCCAGGTCACCGTCTACTCCACCCGGTTCCAACCCATGGGCACCATCGCAACAGGTCCGGATGGCATCGCGCGGCTGGGCAATTTCGACGCCACCTTGGGCGAGCCGGCGCTTGTCGTACTTGAAAAGGGCGAGGATTACACCTTCCTCGACTTGCGGGAACCGCAGGAACAGAATACGCCCTTCACCCCGGATATGCCCTACTTCGACCCCGAAGGATACGATGCGTATATTTACCTGGACCGTAACCTGTACCGGCCCGGCGAGCCGGTGCACATCCGCTGGATAACGCGCACCCGCTATGTGGATGCCCTGGCCGGTGTACCCCTTCAACTGCGGATCGGCACTCCCCAGGGCCGCTGGATACAGGAGGTCCCGGTAACCCTTTCCGAATTCGGCACCGGCAGCTTTGATTTTCAGTCCGAGCGCGTTCATCCCACGGGCAAATACAGCGTGGAATTGCGTGTGCCCGAGGCCGAGGAAGCCATAGGTATCGCGGCTTTCAACCTGGAGGAATTCGTGCCGAACCGGCTGCGTGCCACGGCGGCCTTCAGCGCGGAACGGCTCGGTCCCGGCGATTCCGTGGACTTGCTGGTAACGGCGGAAAATCTGTTCGGCGGGGTGGCCGCGGGGCGGAAAACGGAAGGGCGCGTGTTTCTGCGGCCCATGCGCTATGAAAGCAAGGACTGGCCGGGCTATTCCTTCGGCAATGAGGATTCCCTTGAAGAAAACCTCATTCCACTGGGCGAATCCATCACCGATGCGGAGGGCAAATCGACGTTCTCTTATACGTTCGAACCCGAAGAGGAGGCGACCATGCCGCTTGAAGTGGTGGCGAGCGGCCGGGTGCTCGAACTGGGCGGCCGCGCCGTGACCGACTCGGCGGAAGCCATCGCCTTCCCCGACCTGGTGCTGCTGGGCATGGCGGCCGCGCCGCGGCCCGAGCGCGAAATCCTGGACGTGTATGTGCTCGCCCTGAACCCCGACGAGACGGCGGCGGCCCTGACCTCCGTGAAGGTATCGCTGGAACGCCGCGTATGGAACTATTATTTGCGGCGCTTTGACAACCGTAATGACCCGCGTTGGGACGAAAATTTCGACCTGGTGCAGACCTTTGACGTCGCCCTCGAAGGTGGCAAGGGCACCCTGGAACTGCCGTATCCGGCGTACGGAGAATACCGGCTGCGCGTGCACGCGGATGAAACGCGCATGTATAGCTCCATCACCTTCAACCGCTGGTGGGGCCGGTTGAACGTGGAATCCGCCTCACGGCCGGAACTGATTCGACTCGCCATGAACCAGGAAACGTACCGCGTCGGCGATCCCCTTGAATTGTCCATAGAATCGCCCTACGACGGCATGGCCTATATCGTGGCGCAGGGCGACGCGCTCAAGGACAGTATCGCGGTGCCGGTCGTCAACGGGGAAGGGCACGCCGCCTTTACCGTGACGTCCGCCTGGTTCCCCAACACCTGGATGCAGGTGACCGTGGTGCGCACCGCCCAGAACAAGGCCCTGTCCAATTATCCCTACAGCAGTTTCGTCATGGCCAACGTGCCCCTGGACAATCCGGACCGCCGTATCGAGACCACCTTTGTCAACGTGCCTGAAACAATTCTGCCCGCCGCGCCCCTGGAGGTGGTGTTGGAAACGCGCGACCAGGCCGGTAACCCCGTGGCCGCGGAGATCACGGTGGCCGCCGTGGATGAGGGCATTCATAGTATTCTCGGGTATGACAATCCGGACCCCTACACCTACTTCCAGCGTTCACGGCAAATGGAGGTGCGGCAGGCGCACTACTATGACAAGGTCTTCTATGAGCCCGAGGAATCCGCCCCCGGCGGTGATATGATGCGCCGGCTCGGGCTTACCTCGCAGGTGGATGAAAACTGGATCAAACCCGTTGCCTTGTGGAGCGGCATTGTGCGCAGCGATGCCACCGGGCGCGCGGTGATCACGTTCAATGTGCCTGAATTCATCGGCCAGTTGCGGCTGGTGGCGGTGGCCGTGACCGAACGGGCCGTCGGAGGCGCCGCGGTCCCCGTCCTGGTAAAACGCCCCTATATCCTTCGCACTTCCATGCCGCGGTTCACCTTGTGCGGTGACCAATTCGACTGCACGGCCGTGGCGATAAACACCACCGATGCGGCGGTTACGGCCGCCGTAAGATGGAACGCCTCCGGCGCCCTGTCCGGGGCCGGAGAGCAGCAACTGGCGCTGGGCCCCGGGGCGGAGGACGCCGTCCGGGCGCGGGTCACCTCCGCGGCCGCCACGGGCCAGGGCATGCTGGAGTGGGTCATGACCATTACGGATGCCTCGGGAACGGTGCTGGAAACCATTACGGAAAAAGCGCCCATTCCCGTGCGCGCTCCCGCGGCGTACCAGACGAACACCGAATTTATCACGCTCAAGCCCGGTGAGAAACGGGTCATTGAAAATACGCTGTTCAAGATGGACCCCGGCTTGAACACCGCCATCGAAGTGTCGAACGACCTGTTCCTGAGGATCAGACCGGGCCTGAAATACCTGCTCCGGTATCCCTACGGCTGCGTGGAACAGACGGTGTCGCGGGCCATGCCCCTGTATTTCCTGAGAAATTATGCGCGCCTGTACGAGGACCTGTTCGTCGGCGATACGGAGGCGGTGCGTGTGGCCGAAAATGCGGAACGGTACCTGAAACAGGCGATTGCGCGGCTGCTGAGCATGCAGACCGCGAACGGCGGCATCGGTTTCTGGCCCGGGTCGGCAACATCCTATCCCTATGGGTCGGTCTATGCGCTGCATTTTCTGACGCTGGTGCGCCGTGACCACGCTTTCGAAGTGTACGACGCCGCCTTCCAGAACCTGCAGCGGCACGCGGCTGAAATCATGAAGAATGACCTGATCAGCACCGCGTCCGATTATTACCTGCGCGCCTATGCCTGTTATGTGCTTGCATTGGACGGCAACCTGGAGGCCATCGAATACATCAAGCGCTTTGACACGGTTCCGGTTCCGGTATCGGCCCGGTATCTGCTGGCGGCCGCCGGGGCCATGCACACGAACGACCCGGAAGCGGCGCTGGACCGTCTGGAAAGCATGCCTGTCGTGCAGGAAAGCGGCCGGGAAAGTTCGGGGACGCTCCATTCCGCCGTTCGTTCCGAG
>JAKLHG010000307.1:316-5307 GCA_022710255.1 Candidatus Hydrogenedentota bacterium | reverse complement strand
GAGCCGTGTGCGGGAAATCCGCTCGCACGGTTCGGAGGGAGGGGAGGCTTGGCAACAAGCCTTCCCTACCCCTATCTAAAATACATCTGAATTATTTAGGCGGATAAGAATGAGCGCGAGTACTTCCGGAGGCATTGAATGGCGGCTTTACAATCCCGTACACTGGAAACTTGGAAGGGCTGCTTGTAAACACGGGTCAAAGGCGTTTATCCCGAGGCCTGGTAATATTTTCTGTGAAGGTGGACCTGACGATACGGGTTAGCCGCACGTCAACCGTGAAGGAAATGATTGTGAGCACGATACGCTGTGGTTTGTGTGTGTCCTTACTCTTGTGCGGAACACTGTCCGCCTTTGCGCAGACGGCGGAACCCTGGCAGGCGGCTTATACGGGGGAGGATGCCGGCGGAGCACACGTGATTGCCTTCTGGAATTTTGACGGCGAGGAGGATGCGGTAGTTGACCTGTCCGGAAACAATCATGCCGGAACATTTCAGGGTGCGGTGCGCCGCGCGGAGGGACGCTTCGGCGGTTGCATGGAGTCGTTTCCGGGTTGGCCGGTGGAGGATGTCCGCCATTCGGTGCAGGTACAGAATGCGGCCGCCCTTTCACCGGGGGCGGCGTTTACCATCGAGATGTGGATTTGTCCCGGCGAGGCCCTTGACACCTATGATGAGGCCTTTATCGTGGATAAGAAATATGTCGCCCACACGGATTACCAATGGGTGCTCGAGAAGCCCGATACTCAGGGGAATCGCCGCATGCGCGTCTGCCTGGGCTTCGGGGCCGATTCAGAAACGTGGTGGTCAACCCTTCCTGTATCATTCGCGCAAGGCGTCTGGCGTCATATCGCCTTTTCCTACGATGGCGCGGGCACGGTGCAGTTCTTCTGCGATGGAAGCAGCCTTGGGAAGACCACGAAACCGGGACGGCGCGGCATCTGCCCGGGCGATCATTTCCTTTCCCTGGGAGACCGGGTGGGAAGTTATTACCACGGGTTTCCCGGGCGCATCGATGAAGTCCGCATCACCAGCGGCGCGCGGGAATTCAGACCGGTTACGGTCAGGGCCGAGCATGTCCGCACCGCCTACCTTCGCATGGAAACCCCGCCGATATTAAAGTTTCGTATCAGCAACAGGCGCCGGGATCCTGTCACGGGCCTTACGGCCTTCGTCAACATGCCGGGCAAGACACAACAAGCCTACTCTGTTCCGGAACTGGCGCCTTCCGCTTCCCACCTGCTGGAAATTGCATTGGACACCCGGATGCGTCCGGGCGATTACGACCTGACTGTAGAATGCCGGCTGGATTTCGCCAACGGAGCCTGGGTTGACCAAGAGTCCTTCCCCGTACATCTTGTTCCCCGGCCGGAACCGCATCGAATGCCTGTCGTTATGTGGGGGATAGGCGGGGTGGAATCGGTAGCGGAGAACCTGGAAACCCTCAAGGACATCGGCTTTACCCACTGCCTGGGCCTGGGCTGTGATTACGATCGCGTTTGGGATGCGGGCACGCCCGTCAGTGCTGTGACGGAGGAACGGCTTGCCGCAAGCCGACGTATGCTCGATACTGCCCTTGTCAACGACCTGGGCATTGTCATCAGCCTGGGTATCGGCCATTGGCTGGAAAGCAAGCCGGAACTGCTGCGGATTGACCGAGAGGGGAAGGTCTATGAGAGGGGCAACATTTGCTGCAATTTTCCCCAGGTTCCGTCCTTCGCCTATAACGTCGGCGCGTCGGTGGCGCAGACCTACGGTGAATTCCCTGCTTTCACCGCCGCACTCATCAATACGGAAGTGCGTGACGGTACCCAGCTTTGTTTTCACGAACATGACCGGCAGGCGTGTCGAGAGGCAACGGGGCAGGATTATCCCGATATCGCCACCCAAAAAAATGGAGTCTCTTATGCGGACATGGAAGGGTTTCCGGCAACGCGGGTGATACCGGATGACTACAGCCCGCTTCAATTCTACCGATGGTTCTGGCGCGAAGGGGACGGATGGAATCATTTTCACACGGCCGTGAATAACGGGTTGAAATCAACGGGACGTGGTGATTTGTGGACCTTTTTCGATCCCGCCGTGCGCGTGCCGCCGCTGTGGGGCAGCGGCGGGAATGTGGATTTCCTGTCTCACTGGACGTACAGTTACCCGGACCCTATCCGAATCGGTCTGTGCGCGGATGAACTGTTTGCCATGGCCGGGGGCGGGCCGGAAAACCAGGACGTCATGAAGATGACGCAAATCATCTGGTATCGTTCCCAGACCGCGCCGGCGCCGGACAGCAACGGTCCTTCGGGTGCCTCCTCTCCCTGGGAAGACCATGATCCGGATGCCGCCTACATTACCATTGCGCCCACGCACCTAAAAGAGGCGTTCTGGACCAAGATTGCGCGTCCGGTCAAGGGAATCATGTATCACGGGTGGCAGTCCCTGGTGAAAACGGAGGGAGGCTCCTCCTACCGGTATACCCATCCGGAAACACGTTATGCCCTGAAGACGTTGGTCGCTTCCGTGGTGCGGCCGCTGGGGCCGACCCTGCTGCAGGTTACCGACGCCCCGGCGGATGTGGCCTTCCTGGAAAGTTTTGCCTCTTCCATGTTTGCCGGGCGCGGCACCTATGGATGGGGCGGGTCCTGGGCCGGAGACGCCTACCAGGTCCTGCTGTGGGCGTGCCTGCAGCCGCGGATTGTCTATGAAGAAACCATCATGAAATCCGGGCTGGAAGGCTATCGGATACTCGTTCTGGCGGATTGCGATGTGCTGACGGCGCCCGTGGTGGAACGTATCCTGGCATTCCAGCAATCGGGCGGCATCATCGTGGGGGATGAACGGCTCTGTCCGGCGGTCAAGGCCGACATCCTCATTGAAACTTATTCACGGACCAAAGAGGCGAACAAGGACAAGGAGGCCCTGTTGGCGCGCGCGCAAACCCTGCGGGAACACTTGTCCGGACGGTATGCGGGATACCTGGATTCCTCGGAGGCCGAGGTGCTTCCCTACCTGCGGCGCTACGGTTCCTCGGATTATGTTTTCGCCATTAATGACCGGAGGGAATACGGCAGTTATGTCGGACATCACGGCCTGGTTATGGAAAACGGCCTCCCGGCGGATGCCCGGATCACCGTGAACCGTGCGGGCGGGTTTGCCTACGACCTGCTTGAACAGCGTGCGTTGCCGGTGCAAGACGAAGGGAACACGGTCTGTATCTCCGCATCGTTGGAACCGGGCGGGGGGCGCCTGTGGCTTATTACGAAAACACCGATAACCGGGGTTACTGTTGATGTTCCCGCCGAATGCCGCAAAGACGCGGAGGTGGAAATCAAGATTGCCGTTGTTGATGCAGACAACCGGCCGATGGATGCCGTCGTCCCCCTTGAAATTGATATTCAGGACCCGGACGGGCGTTCCGCCGAACCGACCGGGTACTACGGAGCCCGTGACGGGAGCCTCACCATCCCGATGACGCCAGCCCCCAATGATGTTTCTGGCGTATGGACCATCAAAGCGCGCGAACTGGCCTCGGGTGTAACAACACGGGCTTATTTCAGGCTGTTGGAATGACCGTATCCCGGCGGGTCATTGCCGGTACAAAGTGACCGGTCCCAGCAGTCCGGACGGCTGCAGCGGATCTTCCCGGTTCCAGTGGCGCCAGGTGGCAAAACTATGCCTGCCGGTGGGGCTCGTCTTGCCTTCCAGCAGCCATTGCGGCCAGGCTTTCAGGGTTCCATCTGGTTTCCGCTCACTATCCTCGGGAAGCAGGTCGTCTCCGATCAGGCGGTTTACCCAAAGATTGGCGACCCGGACCTCCAGTACATTTACACCTGCCCGGGCGGCATCACCCACAGCGACGCGATACGGCGCTTTCCAGGCCACGCCCAGGTTTTGTCCATTGAGCCGTACAGCGGCCACTATTTCCACCCGCCCCAGGTCAAGGAAAAGGGACGTGTCCGGGACAAGCAGGCTGGCGGGCAGTTCAAGTTCACGGGTGTAGGTGGCTGAACCGGCGTAGTATCGGATGGCTTCCATATCATGGTCCGCCCAATCTGTGAGTTCCGGGAATGTAACGGGCTGTTCTGGACCGCCGCTGTCCATATCGAATTGCACCTGCCAGGGCCCGGTAATTTTCAGCAGCGTCTCCCGCTCCGGAAAATTCGCGGCAGATGCCTCCCCCGGTTTGGCAGGGGTAGGTTCATCAAAAAGGATAAAATAGCTTTCATACCCTTCAAACCTCAAGGAAATCGCGGTACGGCCGTCGTCGGTGCGCCGTAATTGGGGGAGCGGCCTTGCCGTGCCGTCTTCGGGATGCACCAGCAGCGGATGGCCGCTGGAGACCCTGAAAATGCAGGTGGCTTCAACGACTTCCTTTTCTCCGTTGCTTACAAAATATAAATCGCCCAGCGGTGTGCGTTGATGGTTGAAACGCAAGGGTTGGTCGCTTTGAAAATCGGGGAGGATGCCTGATGCTTCAAGTAATGCTTCCAGCGCTTTGGAAGGAGGATACAGGCTCTTGTATATCCGGGCTGCGCCTATATTGCCCCAGGGCGCCATGCCCAGGGGGCCGACGGTCGAGGCGGGGGGCCAGTCCGCGCTCGCTCCGGCATCCTCGCGCCAGTGGTCCGGAGCCCGGGAGGCGCTCTGCCAGTGACCGTCCGAAAGTATCCGGGAAAGGGACTCCTTCCCGGGCTCCAGTTCCACCAGGGCGATTAGCCCTGCGGGATTGGGGCCGTCCCCGGTGTTTTCCACTTCAACCGCGATGAGGTTGTCGCCCGGCCGCAGCAGGCGCGCTATTTCGAAGGTGTAGAGCCGGGTGAAATTATCCCCGCGTCCCGCCCGTTTTCCATTTACCCAGCAACGAAACGCGTTGTCCGCCGTAATGGAGAGAACAGCGGATGTCGGTACCGAGGGCAAGGTGAATTTTCGTGTGAAATAACGGATACCGGGTGGCGCGGATAGCGCCGAGGTATCTTCCGCGGACCAAATCCAGTTGGATTG
>JAKLHG010000307.1:0-306 GCA_022710255.1 Candidatus Hydrogenedentota bacterium | reverse complement strand
TTTGTCTGCGGCGGGCGGTTCTGGCGTCAGGGCGCCTCCCCAGACGACGCGGCCCGCCCCGTGGCGATGTTCCGTGACTTGGCCCGGACGGTGCGTGCCGCCCCAGAGGTCTTCCACAAGTTCACGGACAATTTCGTCGCATTGGGGATAACCGGACAGGCTTGGCGACTTCAACGGGGGCGGCCCCACCACGGTGCCGCCATCCGCGACCAGTTCCCGTACTTTCGCCAGCAATTCCGGTGTTCCTGTGGCGGTGTCCGGAAGCACAAGCAAGCGGTACCGGGCATCCAGCCCGTTTGTAAGATA
>JAKLHG010000306.1 GCA_022710255.1 Candidatus Hydrogenedentota bacterium | reverse complement strand
CCATTTCCGAAAGTCGCCATGCCGGGACTTTCTCTTCGGGGGCATCCATCTGCCTGTGCCCTTTACGTTTGAGGTACCAATACATCGGCGCCTTTCCGCCTTTGTTCACCAAAATCTCCTGCTCCGGTATTGCCGGACACATCCAGACATACATGGCAAACAGGCGGGCGCCCGCCTGCGCCGCCTCAAGATAGCGCCTCTTCCCGGTTTGTTCATACAGATCCAGCAAATCGAACCACTTGGGGGCAAACTCTGTCCAGAAAAACAAGTTGCCCGCGCCCGGATCGTTGAAGTCCGTCTGAAGACGGTCTAGGCGTCTTTCCAAATAGGCGTCAGCCCCAGCCATGGCTTCTTTACGATAAGCCTTCTCCCCGCTGGATCCATATAAGGCCAGCGAACTTCTCCAGAATCCACAACTTTCTGTGCCGTCGAGATTGGATGCCCTTTCCGTGCCATACTTCTTCTCGGCGAGGTTCAGAAACATGGGATTCGATTCCTGGAAAATTTCATGGAGCGCGGTCAGTTCCGTGACCGGAGCGCAAGGACCCTTCATGGCGCGCGATGGACTCTGAATCTTCTGATTGCGATCCAGGCAGAACAGGAACTTTTCCCGGGAGAGCATGTACTCCATCATGGGATAGGCACGGCGTTGATAGATGTCCGGATTGTCCGTGACCAGCGCCATGTTTAAAGGGTTTAAGGAGGACACATTTTTTACCGCGCCGGGCACGTCGGTCGAGTAGGAGTATCCTTTCAGTCCTTCCAGAAAGCGGCTGTACCCGCTCATTCCATAATCAAGCATGTTGTTCAGCGTTTCGTTCAACGAGGTGATGGCATTATGCCGGCAGTCTGAAAAGCCGTAGACCTCGCGGGCGATATGTTCGTAGGTATCCCCGCAATTATGTGAGGTTGAAAGCAGCCGCATCCTGAAATCAAAGGAATCTCCGGCCTTCATCAACGAACCTTGTCCGCCAAGCACGGGAGCAAAAACCATGGGTTGCGCATTGCCCGTTGCATTGCGCACCGCCACACCGAACCGGGAGTTGTTCAAAAGCGGCAGGGGGTCAAAGGGCAGCTCTTCCGGATCGGCTACCAGTGCGATACACTGTTTCCTGAAAAGCACCATTGTTGCCGGCAACGTACATTGGTAGGCTGGAGTCATAAACGATGTTTCGGGAAATCGTTTTTCCTGCCATATCAACGGCTGCCATATCTCATCAAATTCCGATGGTTTCGCTTCCGGCATACCCGTAAAGCCAACTGAATAGTACCCTTGCGCATGGGGTTGAAAATGGAATGTCAGGACGGGTTCATGGTGGGTGTCTGAGAGCGTGAGAGCGGCCGTTATCACAAAGGAAGGGTTATCCCCAAAACGGAATTGAACGGAATCTTCGGTGATTTCGGCGCTTGTTGCCGTCACAACGGTGGTGGTTCCCGCATAAAACAAGTCGGCTGTCCGGTTTTCAGTACTCCCTTTCAAGATGGCGTCATCAAAGCCGTCGCCTGCCAGGACCGCACCGGCATTGACTTTTTTCAGCAGCTTGTCCTGTGGCAACTGTGCGGGATCAACTTCCCAACTGACCACGTTATACACGACAGGTTCAATCCCTGAAGGCCGGTTTTCGATTTCGGGGTTTGTCTGCGTGAAGATAACGGTGAATGTCGGGGTGCATTGGAACTGGCCGCCGGTTTTCGTTCGTACGCGAACGCTAAGATCATCGTTCAAGGTGAGTGAACAACACGCATTGCGTATGGCTGCCGGCCCGGCATATGCATTTGAAAGGAAAATTAACAGAAGAATCTGAATGAAACATCTTTGTTTTCCAATGGCAGACACGAACATAAGAAATTACTCTCCGTTAATCATTGTATTCCCATTGGGTTGCCAACCGCTAGCGCTTCATCGCGCAATCTGTCATAGGACAATGGCCGCTGTGCGGTCAACTCCAAACAGCAGGGAAACCAGGGACGATTTCCCGATTTTAGGTTTTATCCAACATTCGCCATAATGGACCTGCTTGCGACCATCGAGTGCAACTCTTCCGCCGTCATAGAGGCACACAGCGAGGGCTTCAAAATCTATTTTACCGATTTTGTTTTTTTAAATCTCCCCGAGAACTTACGGGCAACAGCAGATATGGAGGGCGTGGTGTGCCTGATGATGGTACGTCATCCCTATAAAGGTTCTCAAGGGCCTGCTGACGCCATCCTTTACACCGTTGATTATCTTGTGACGAATGACGGAGAGGATGTGGTCGCCATCGGTTCCGATTGTGATGGCTATACCGTTATGTCGAAAGGAATGACGTCTCCGCGTGATTGTGGCGCTCTTCGAAGCGCAAACACGGAAGAACAAACCGCGAATATCTTCTTCGGGAACGGCGAGCGGTTGTTGCGGCTTGGGTGGTGAAAAGTATAGAGCGCGCAACGAAAAGTTCGAATCCCCTATGGGTATGCAGGGAAAAACTTCGCAAGTGGCTGAAAATCAAAGGGCAAAAAATGGCAGCCCGTAGGGGATTCGAACCCCTGTAACGGGACTGAGAATCCCGCATCCTAGACCCCTAGATGAACGGGCCGCAAGGGGAAGACAGGGCATTACCCCTGTGGTACACGGCTATAATGGTTGCCGGACTAGGAGTCGAACCTAGAGTTGCCTGATCCAGAGTCAGGAGCCTTACCAATTTGGCCATCCGGCAAAAGTAGAGAAAGTATATCGCGTACCGGCCAACCGTGTCAAATTTTTTGAAATTCTCCTCCCCTCCCGGGAAGGGATATTTTGATTTAGGCGGCCTTGTCCACTACAATTCAGCCAGGCAGATGTGATGCAGACTTGTGAAACTTAAGTATACTTTTTCAAAGGACACTTGACCCAATGATACGTACCAGTTTCTATCCTGGGATTTTATTTTTTACGTTTGTAGTGGTGGCAACAATAGGAACCGGGTGTGTGCCCGAGACAAATGAAGACTGCACCCTGCTGGTCAAGGCCTTTTTAAAAAGCGGGTGCCAGGGTTGCGACAGCTGCACACCAGATGAAGGCGAAGGGGAAGGTGAAGAGGAGGGCGAAGGGGAAAGCGAGGGCGAAGGCGAAGGCGAAGCGGAAGGAGAAGGGGAGGGCGAAGGGGAAGTGGAAGGGGAAGGCGAGGGCGAAGGCGAAGCGGAAGGAGAAGGGGAGGGCGAAGGGGAAGTGGAAGGGGAAGGCGAGGGCGAGGGCGAAGGGGAAGGAGAAGGTGAAGGAGAAGGTGAGCAGGTTACCTATGCGGTACGGTCCATTTCAGGTGCGGTAATAACCCTCCGGGTCACTGCGCCACAAAACGCCCAGGTGTGGGGAGTGGGAGAAAAAATCCCCGCAGGGTTGAAGGCGGAAAACATTAGCGGACCGAACGCTCGCTTAGATCAGAAGAAAGGCGGTATCTATTGGTATAGTTATGATCTCGCACCGGCAACGCTTTCCTATACACTTACAGGTCCGGATGGCGCCTATCCAATTAAGGGTAATGTTGCCATTAATAACTTTTCCAATCTTTTTGAGATAGCCGGGGATAACCTGTTCATCATTGGTGATCCAGAGGGTGAAGCCACGATTGAAGGCGAGGGTGAAACAGGCGAACAATCCACCGCAGTACGCACCGTCAACAATGCAACGGTGACCATCAACCTCGTTCCAAGGACTGGCGCCGGGAACTGGCTGGTTGAGGAAATTTTACCGGCGGGGTTGACCGTTAACGGCCTTGTAGGCCCGAATGGCACTTGGAATGATGACCAGGACCGGATATACTGGCAAGGCGGCGGCAGTGCGCCGGTAACGCTCAGCTACCAAGTTTCGGGACAGGAAGGAATGTATCCCGTTTCCGGCACATTGGTCACCGATTTAGATTCCGTTGATATAACTGGCGCCATGTTTATCTTCCTCAAAAGCACGAAAGATACGCTCCCCTGAGTTTTACAGGACTTGACCTATGGCCGCATTGTCCCTGTTTTGACGCCCAATAAACCATCCGCTTTCGCGGGAATCGGGGGACGATACGACAGTCTTGTGGGTTGTCTTCACCCGCCGGCGCTTTGAGTTCTGACGGGTTTCATGCACCCTGTGTCAGCAATTGGTTGCGGCACGATACGCTTGTCACCTTCCTGGTGCACCCAAATTCAACAAGTACAGAAATTACCCCATATGGCGCACCATGGAAGGTACGCCTACTGAAGCCCGGCATTAACGTGCGTTTTTATGGTATTGATATTGGTATAATAATAAATATTTTCCCGGCAGCACAGTGCTAGCATCTCAGCGCGCATGAAGCTCGCCGCAAACGAGATTGCTTCACTGCGTTCGCAATGACGGAGACCCGTATGTTGTTGATGTTGCCGCAACAAAAAGACTATCCCCATAGAGACCCTACCCTTTGAAAAAGAGACAAAAAGACAAGCCCTACCTGGCCAATCACCAGCGCAGCTGGATATGGGGACGTCATGCCGTCTGCGAAACGCTGGATGCGGGGCGCTGGCCAATCCGGGAATTGTATTTGGCGGAAGAACTTCCGGTGGGAGAGATTGCCGCCGCCCTGGAAAAGGGGGAACGATTGGGGACATCGACCGTCCTCACCTCGCATGAGCGTCTCCACAGCCTTTGCGGCAACCGGGACCACCAGGGGTACCTGGCACGCATGGGCCCCTTTCCCTACGCGCGGATGAAGGATATTCTCGCCCCCACCTCTGCCACTCCGTTGTATATCGTATTGGACGGGATACGGGATGCCCACAATTTCGGCGCCATCATACGGTCCGCGGCTGCGCTGGGGGCCTCGGCGGTCATTGCGGGCGGTGTGGGGCAGGCCCCGATAAACGGGCAGGCCGCCCGCACTTCTGCGGGTGCCGTGAACCGCATTCCCATCGCCCTTAAACACACACTTGCGGACGTACTGCAGAAACTTCAGGCCCACGGTGTGCCTTGCATCGCGGCCGTTGCGAACGAGGAAACACCGGTGTGGGCGTGTGATTTTCTGAAGCCGACGGCCGTGTTATTCGGAAACGAAGGACGCGGTATCGAGCCCGAGATTGTGGCCCTTTGCGACAGCACGGTCTCGGTTCCGCTGGATCGCCCCATGGATTCACTGAATGTATCCGCCGCCGCTGTCGCAGTGTTGTATGAGGCCTGGCGTCAGCGATCGGCTGCGGCCGGCATGACACACCACAGCGAGGAGTGACAAGATACCAGGCCTGTTCATCGGGGGCGAGGGAAGGGCCCGGGGACCCTTTATACAAGAAACTTAGCGCCCTGTTCATATCGAATGTGACGGGTTACTTCGAGGAGAACG
>JAKLHG010000305.1 GCA_022710255.1 Candidatus Hydrogenedentota bacterium | reverse complement strand
TCACCGAGGCGGACCGGGTGTGCCTGCCCGTGCCGCTGTTTCATTGCTTCGGGATTGTACTGGGAGTCATGGCGGCGCTGACCCATGGAAGCACCCTGGTCATGCTGGAGACCTTTGACCCGTTGTTGGCGCTCGCGGCAGTGCAGAAGGAGAAATGCACCGCCCTGTACGGCGTGCCGACCATGTTCACCGCCGAACTGAACCATCCCATGTTTGATATCTTTGACCTGACCTCCCTGCGCACAGGCATCATGGCGGGGTCTCCCTGTCCCATGGAAATCATGAAACGGGTCATCAGCGACATGCACTGCGCGGAAATCACCATCGCTTACGGACTGACGGAAGGTTCTCCGGTGATCTGCCAGACCAGCACGGACGACCCGACCGAGAGGCGCGTCAGCACGGTGGGAAAGGTGCTGCCTGCCATTGAAGTGAAAGTGATCGACCCTGAAACGGGCGGGACACTGGGCGTCAATCAGCAGGGAGAATTGTGCTGCCGTGGCTACAATGTCATGAAGGGATATTACAACATGCCCGAGGCCACCGCGACCGTGGTGGATGCTGAAGGATGGCTTCATACGGGCGACCTGGCCACTTTCGATGAAGAGGGATATTACAGAATTACGGGCCGCAGCAAGGATATGATTATCCGGGGCGGCGAAAATATCTCGCCCCGGGAAATCGAGGAATTTTATCACACCATGCCGGGCATCAAGGATGTGCAGGTGGCCGGGGTGCCCGATCCGCATTTCGGGGAAGTCATCGGCGCGTTTGTGATACCCAGGGACGGCGCAGATATTACCGAAGAGGATGTGCGCGATTTCGCCCGTGAACGCATCGCCCGGTACAAGACGCCAAAGCATGTGTTTTTTGTGGAGGAATTTCCTTTGACGGCCAACGGTAAAATCCAAAAGTACCGGTTGCGCGAATATGCCTGCCAAAAGCTCGGTATACAGAAGAGCGACTTCGATGCGCAAGAGGCCTCGGATGCGGACACGGCCTGACAACACTGCTTGGACAGGCACCGCCATGGCGCAACCCCCGGGGGCCTGTGCGATGCTGTATCCATGTTGCAGAACATGTGAACGTCCCGGGGGGACGGTGTCGGGACCAGGAGTGCCTGAATGCGATTGACCAGAGTACAATGCGGCCAGTTCCGCGGCCTGAAAGATATGGACTTCATACCAGGGCCTCGGTTTACGCTTCTTTCAGGAGCGAATGCGCAAGGCAAAACTTCAATGCTGGAAGCGATCCTTTACGCCGCAACGACACGCAGCCACCGCACCTCTTCTGATGATGAACTGGCCCGATATGGCACCAGCGAATTTCACATCCGGATCGACGCCTGCAGCGTCGCCGGCGCGCCCGTGTATATCGAGGCGAACTGGTGGCGATACGCGAAACGCTTTAGAGTCAATAGTATTCCCCAAACCCGCCTCAGTGACGTGCTGGGCAAGATATGTGTCTCCTTTTTCGCCCCTGAGGATATCGTCCTGGTAAAAGGCGCCGCTTCCGGCCGCCGCCTTTATCTCGACCTGCAACTATCCCAGATGATGCCCCCGTACCTGCGCGCGCTGCAACGGTACCGGCAGGCGTTGCGCCAGCGCAATGAACTGTTGCGACGCCAATGCGCGGACCCGGAACTGCTGGCGCCCTGGGAAAGCCAACTGGCGGTTCATGGGAAGATCCTGGTCACGGAGCGGGAGGCCTGCGTGCGGGAACTGTCCGATATCGCCGCAACCTTGTACGGGCGTATCGTAGAAGAGGAACCTCTGGAACTGGTGTATAAACCCGACATTGCCGATCCTGAGAACATCACCCAGGTGCTTGGCGAAACACGTAACGGCGATCTCCAGCGGAAAACCACGGGACGCGGTCCCCACCGCGATGACATGGAAATCCGCATTGCCGGCAAAGAGGCGCGCAATTACGGTTCCCAGGGCCAGCAGAAGAGTGCCGCGCTCGTGCTTAAGCTGGCGGAAGTGGAACTCACGCTGCGGCGCATGGGGGAATATCCGGTGGTGCTTCTCGACGAGGCCCTCGCGGAATTGGACAGCGGGCGTGCCGCCCGTCTCTTCTCCGCCATTCCTGCCGAAGCCCAGGCGCTTATCACCACGGCGCACCCAGAGCAATTGCCTGCAATCAGCCCGGAGGATATGCAACACTTCCATATCGAAGGGGGGCGGCATGAAAAAAAATAAGCCCGAACATATCGCCGATATCCTTGCCCAAATGGCGCAAACGACCCCCCTCGGCCTGAACCTGGAACAGGCGAAAATCTGGGAACATTGGGAGGAACTTGCCGGTAAGAATATTGCCGCGCACTGCAAGGCCCACGATGTCAAAGACGGCATCTTGCGCGTGACCGCGGAAAGCGCCGTGTGGATGCATAAACTCAGCTATATCAAGTGGGACCTCCTGCGGCGCATCAACCGCATGGCGGGCCAAGAACTGGTATCGGATATCTTTATCATGCTTGCCACCGAGGACAAAGAGGATGAAACGCCCCCGCAAAACCTGTGACCGATGTTGTTCCGGGTGGGACCCGGATTGCGCTATGCCTTGATTCCTTCTCCACCATTGTGTATGCTTTCAATTGTGGCTTGGGGTGGGGGAATAAAATCTAAAAAACAAGGCGTTCAAAAATGTATAAAGCCATCGCAGGTATCGCGCTATGTCTGTGTCTTGAGTCAATGGCTGTTGCGGGTGAGTCTCCCCAGTTTCGGGGTCCGTATCGGGACGGGCGTTTTGAAGAGCAGGGCTTGTTGAAGGTGTGGCCTGAAAACGGCCCTGCGCTGTTATGGGTGGCCACAGGCCTGGGTAACGGGTATTCTTCGCCTTCCATTGCGGGCAAAAAAATATATGTGCCGGGCATGGTTGATGAAACGACCGCAGGGATATTTATCCTGAATCTGGACGGAGTGATAGAGCGTACCATTCCCGTGGGCCCGGAAACGGAGGACACCCAGGCGCCCGGTCCACGGTCTACGCCCACCGTTGACGGGGACTTCCTGTACATGCTATCCGGGTTAGGCGAGGTCTATTGTCTGCACATTCCCTCCGGGGAAAAGAAGTGGACCGTCAATATTCTGGAACGGTTCTCCGGGTCGAATATCATGTACACCCTTGCGGAGTCGCTGTTGGTGGATGGCGACCGGGTTATCTGCACGCCGGGCGGGCCGGACGCGGGCCTGGCCTCGCTGGACAAGCATACGGGGGAGACGATTTGGACGACGAAAGGCTTCGGTGATCCAGCATCATATTGCGCGCCCATCATCTATACCCATAACGGCCGGCGGCTGTTGTTCACGGAAACCGCCAATTACCTTGTTTGCACCGACGCGGAGGACGGCACGTTTCTCTGGAAGATGGAACATCCCACGCGGGACGGCATTCACGCGGTAACCCCGATATACATGGACGGGCTTGTCTATTACACGGGCGGCTACGAGGCGGAAAGCGGCGCCGTGCGTCTTTCCGAAGACGGTTCCTCCTTTGAAAAGGCCTGGCAGGACAATCTGTTGGACTGCCAGCATCACGGGGTCGTGTTGCACGAAGGGTATCTGTACGGGACGAGTCATATGCGTGGCAACCATCTGGTCTGCATCGAGATGAAGACGGGCAAGGTCATGTGGAAGGCGACAGAAGTACGCCAGGGGGTTGTGGAATATGCCGACGGTATGCTGTATGTTTACGAAGGCCCTTCTCGCGGCATCGTTCACCTGGTGAAAGCCACTCCGGAGTCCTTTCAGCATGCCGGCCAGTTCCGGGTAACCGAAGGGAACGGGCGGCACTGGGCGCATCCGGCTTTCGCGAACGGTGTGCTGTATATCCGGCATGGGGATGCGCTCATGGCCTATGATATACGGGATAAATCATAGGTGCCAGAAAGCCTTACCGTGCCGGACAGGGTCAGACCAGGTTCGACAATGCGATGCCAGATTACAGATACCCCAGCGTGCGCAACTGGTCCAGGGTCTGTTGCTGGTCCGGCATGTTGGATACGGGTTCCACGGTTTCCGCCGCCGTGAGCCGGAAGCCGCCGATGGCGCTCCAGTAGGGCCGATCGCCCGGGCTGAGGGTCATCTCAAATATGCCGTTGGGCAGGTCCACATACCTGGCCTCCACCAGGGAGAGCCGTTCGGAAGCCTCGTTGCCCGGTGCGAATACCACCTCGCAGAAGGATTCCTCTCCTGCCGGTTGGATGCGCACCATGGATGCGGGGTGACCGAGAATGTCTTCAGCGGATAGCAGGAGCAAGGTAAGGAGGTAACGGCCGGGAGGCGCCTGGTGCCGGATAGTCAGCGGTGCGGGGGCTTTCCCCCAGGACGCCGCCCAGAGCACGTCGTTCATGAGAATCCATTGACCGTCCAATGGCGTGTCTGCGTCCGGCCGGTTGCCCTCAAGAATGCGGATCGTTTCCGGCGGATTGGGCATACCACCCAGATATGCTTCTGTAAAGCGGACATCATGATACAGTTTGGGCTGCCGGTCATACGCCTGCCACAGGGGTTCGAAAACAGCGGTTCGAAGATTTCGGAACCGCCCGGCAATTTCGAGTTGCGCGTCCAGGCAGGAAACCCGGCCGCCGACAGTATCCGGCGCGAGATACAGGGCTTCGTGACCGTCCATGGGGTCATACTCGTACTTGTGGGTTTTATCGCGGATGATATAGCCGTTGGGATTGTCATATCCCCGGCTGTACCATCGGGTAAACACATACTCGTGAAGCGAATCGGTGTCTCCCCGAAGCAGCGGCATCAGGCTTTTGCCGTCCGGTCTGGCCGTGGTCCTGAGGTGCAGGAGTTCTATCAGGGTCGGAACGATATCCACATTCTGGGTAAAGGCGGCTATCTGCATGCCTCTGGGTATACCCGGCCCTGCAACTACCAGGGGAACATGGGTGACCTCGTCGAAGGTGACCTCATGGCCCCAGCTGGTACCGTCTTCACCGAGCGCATCACCATGGTCAGCCCCTATCAGCAGGAGCGTATTTTCATACAGCCCCTGCTCTTTCAACGCCTTGACAATGACGCCGATGGCCTGGTCCGCGTACAGGATGGACCCGTCATGCATGCTTCGCAGCAGCAGCTGGTCTTCTTTTGTAAACTGACTCGCGGTTTTTTGTGCCGGCTGGCCGTTCTGAATCGCGGCGCTGATGTACTCCGGATCTATCCACCGGTCAAAGGGCGGTTTCAGTACATGCGGAAAATGGGTGTCCATGGCGTGGACATACAGGAAGACCGGCTTGTCGTGCGGCTCCGCCAGTTTTTCCAAAATCACATGGTTCAGCGTCTCAAAGTCCGCATACGCGGCGCCC
>JAKLHG010000304.1 GCA_022710255.1 Candidatus Hydrogenedentota bacterium | reverse complement strand
CCGACCTGGATTCCAACGGCTGGCCCCAGACCGGGCGCAACAAAGCGCTGGATAAAATACGGCGCTGTTTTGCCGTCCATATCGCCGGGGATCAGCACCTGGCCAGCATCTTTCACCACGGCATTGACGACTGGGAGGACGCCTGCTATTCCTTCTGCATGCCCGCTATCGCCAACCTGTACCCGCGCTGGTGGGCGCCGGAAACGCCGGGTGAAAACCGCCAGCCGGGCATGCCGGAATACACGGGACGCCACCTGGACGGCTTCGGCAACAAAGTCACCTGCTGGGCCGCTGCAAACCCGCCTGAAGACATCACACAGGGCGACAAGCTAACCGTACGCGCGGCGGGGTTCGGTATTGTGCGCTTTAACAAGCCCGCCCGGGAGATCACACTCGAATGCTGGCCCCGCAAAGTGGATATCGCCAATCCGGCAGCGCAATATCCCGGCTGGCCCAAAACCATCTCCCAGGAAGACAACTATGGCCGCGCCGCCGCTGCCTGGCTGCCGACGCTGAACATGGTCGGACAGGAAAATCCGCTGGTACAGGTGATTGATGAATCGAATCAGGAGGTCCTGTATACGGTGCGCATTAAAGGAAATGCGTTTCGGCCCAAGGTTTTTAAAGACGGGGTGTATACGGTAAAGGTTGGGGAAGGAAGTGCGGTAAAGGTGCTTACGGGAATCAGGTCCTGCAACGCGGAGGAGAAGGACCCTATTGAAGTGCGTTTTTAAGAGGATGCCTTGAATTGGCTGCAAGGAAAACAGCGGATGAAATGGAAACACGCCCTTGTCCTTATTTGTATTTTTGTATTCGGGAGTATCATCGGACTCATCTTTGTGCCGTGGACAGGTTGGTCGGATTCCCGCAGTCACTGGGGTGAGCCCTTTTTCATATTCCTGTTGTCCTCTGGGCTGGCCGTGGCGACACACTGGCTTTATCGGAAGCCCAGGCGGCTTTATAAAATGCAGGCCGTTGGATTATGGATGCTGTTTGGCGCCGTTGCAGCCATCGCGGCCTATAGATGCGTTTTAGCGTTGTTGTTCATTCTGGGATATCTCAAGTACTGAAAAAATATTATAGTGCCGGAGGAAGCTCACGGCCTCCGCATGGGAAATTATTTTATGGTTTCAAATACGCGCCGGGAATTCATACAGGCGTCCTTAGTCAGTGGTACCCTGGCGGCGGGCAATGCTGTCGGGCAAGTAACCGAGGTTAAGCGGCAAAACACCGGGGAAACGGCCGTAACCGCCGAGTATGACATTGCCGTAGTGGGCGCGGGTACGGCGGGCGCCATTGCCGCCATCCAGGCGGGGCGGCTGGGCCTGCGCACCGTGCTGATCGAAAAGAACGGCATGCCGGGCGGCACAACCACGACGGCCGCCGTGAACTTTCCCGGGCTGTTTCACGCCTGGGGACGGCAGGTGATTGCGGGCATCGGCTGGGAACTGGTTTCCCGCGCCGTTGCGGAGTGCGGCGGGCAACTGCCCGATTTCACGGTGGTTCCTGAACGGCACCCGCAGCACCAGGTGCGCGTGAATCGCGCCGTCTATGCGTCGCTGTTGTGCGAAGCACTGCACCAGGCGGGGGTGTCGGTGCTGTTTCATAGCATGCCGGCGCGCGTGGAAGAGGGCGAGGACGGATTTCTTCTGACCCTCTGCACCAAGACGGGTCTCGAAACCATCAAGGCTTTGGCTGTAATTGATGCCACGGGCGACGCAAACGTCGTTGGTCTGGCGGGGTACTCCGTGGTCGAACACGACACGCTTCAGCCCGGTTCGCTCATCCTGACGCTTACCGGCTACGATTTCAACGCCTTGGACAAGGAGCGCCTCCGCCGGGTTTTCCAGGAAGGGGTTGACAAAGGCGAACTGACCCCGGAAGACAACACCTTTGTGCGTCGTAATATTGTGGGTTTCCTGGCGGCGCGCGGCGACAACTGCACCCACATCACGAACATCAACGGCCGCACCAGCGCCGGGCGCAGCGAGGCGGAACTCCGCAGCCGTACCTGCCTGCTGCACGTCTATCGGTTTCTGCGGCGCCAGCCCGGGCTTGAAGGCCTGGAAATTGCTTTCATGGCGCCCGAGTGCGGCATTCGGGAAACCGTGACGATACAAGGCGAGGTTACGATAATGCACGAGGATTATGTCAGCGGGCGCCTCTGGCAGGACGCAGTATGTTATAGCTTCTACCCCATTGATTTACACAATGTCCAAGGGGGCGGCATTGACACGCGGCCTTTGAAACCCGGCACGGTGCCCACCGTGCCTCGGGGCGCGTTGGTGCCAAGAGGCAGCCGGCGCCTGCTCGCGGCGGGGCGCTGCCTTTCCAGCGACCGCGAGGCGAACTCCGCGCTCCGCGTGCAGGCTACCTGCATGGCCTGCGGCCAGGCCGCCGCGGTGCTGGCCGCACAGGCTGTCCGGGAAAATACCGGGGTAATGAATGTGGACATGAAAGGGGTATACGAAATACTTCGCCAACATAGGGCAATCGTACCAGGGTAGTCCGCAGAAACGGACAGTCCTTTATGCACAACTACAGGCATCTGCGAAGTTGGAAACATACAGAAACAAGCATGAAAGGCGGAGCGCAATGATGACGGGACTAAATCGGTCGGTTCTTTCAAATGACCAAGGCAACGCGGCAGTTATCCGCTGGGGTATCCTGGGAACAGGAAATATTGCCCGGCAATTCGCGGAAGGATTGAAGTCGGCGCGTGGGGCGGTGCTGCAGGCCGTAGGGTCGCGTACGGCGGCGACTGCGGAGGACTTCGGCACCCTGTTCGGGATTCCCCATTGCCATGTTTCCTATGAGGCGCTGGCGGCGGATCCGGAAGTGGACGTGGTTTACATCGCCACCCCGCATCCCCTGCACAAGGATAATTCCATGCTGTGCCTGAATGCGGGCAAGGCGGTGTTGTGCGAAAAACCTTTTACCATCAACCGGTGTGAAGCGGAAGAAGTGGTGGCCTGTGCGCGCAGAAACAACCGGTTTCTTATGGAGGCCATGTGGACCCGGTTTCTGCCGGCGGTGCTTCAGGCACATAGGTGGGTTTGGGAAGGGCTTATCGGCAAGGTGCGCATGATCCGGGCCGATTTTGGTTTCCGGGCGGGTTACGAGGAGGAACCGCGACTGTTTGAGTTGGAAATGGGCGGCGGCGGCTTGCTCGACGTGGGCATCTACCCCATTTCCCTGGCGGCGATGGTGTTGGGGGTACATCCCGTAAAGGTCACTACCCTGGCCACCCTCGGTCCCACGGGGGTGGACGACCAGAGCGTAGTGGCGCTGCAGTATGAAAACGGCGCCCTTGCCTTGACCGCCAGCGCAATCCGTACGGAAACGCCCCAGGATGCGCACATTATCGGGGAAAAGGGGTTTATCACCCTGCACGTCCCTTTCTGGCGCGCTGAAGCCGTAACCCTCACCCTGCCCGGCCGCGACCCTGAAACCCATCACCTGCCGCTGAAGGGAAACGGCTACAATTATGAGGCAGAGGCTGTAATGGACTGTATGCGTTCCGGGGAAACAGAATGCGATGCCATGGCCCTGGACGACACCATTGCGCTCATGGGCATCCTGGACACGGCGCGTGCCCAATGGGGCCTTCGGTATCCCATGGAATAACGGCACCGCTTTTTGATTGACAACGGCACAAACAGGTACAATGCGCAAAACGTTAAGGGAGATCAGGTTATGAAAAAACTCATGATAGCGATGGTGTGCGCAGTCTTGGTAACCTGCCTGGGCAATTTGGGGTGTGCCCGCGCCGCCCGGGACACCACCGGATTTGCGCTTCGCGAGGAAAGTGTATTAAACGCCCCCTTCCAGGATACATGGCATGCCGTGAAACGGGTGGTTCTTGATCAGGGTTATGACCTGTACACCCGGGACAAACGAGGCTCCTTTGTAGCCTATACCCCCATGAAACGTATGCTTTGGGTGCAACCGCGCCGGACAAAGTTCACCATCGACCTGGTTGAAAAATCTCCCCAAGAGACCGCCATTTCCATTGAAAGTATACGCCAGGTGTACGGCGTTACTTTGCTGACCCATCCCAACTGGCATGACAGGAAACAGGCGGATCCCGCCCCCGCTCAGGCGTTGCTTGAAGGTATCCGCGCGAAATTGTCCGAAGGACTGGAGACGGAAGGCTTTACTGAACCCGCTCCGGAAAATGTCGAAACGCCACCGGCAGAAGCGCCGGCTGCGGAAGTCCCTGCGGTGGAAGTACCCCCGGCCGAAGCGCCCGCAGTGGATGCCCCTCCAGTGGAAGCACCCGCTGTAGAAGTCCCTGCGGTAGAAGCGCCCGCCGAAGCTGTTGACGTGATTGAGCAAAGCCCCGGTTCCGCCGACGACCATGCCGCCGCCGCATCGGCCCCGGCAGTCAACTGAGTCCTTTTCTTTGGGGATACGGGCGAATGCCCTTAAGAACCGTTCGTGCTTGATTCAGCATCGTCCTTTGTTTTATTCCGGCGGAAAATGCGGAAAAAGCAAAAGATATTCAGGGCGAGTATGCCCGCCCAGACCACTCCCATATAGAGCCAGGATAACACGTTCATACAGCGTCCTCCTGTTGCAGGGGCTCAACTTCCTCAAAAAATTTAGGATGGGTTTTCCAGGCATGCCGGACTCCCCAGACCAGGAATGCGGCCACGCCGAGTATCATGAACCGCGCCAGCCAGCGGTACGGGTGGGATTCTTCCGCGACCTCCTTCATGAATACATGATCAATTAACCCGTCATAGGCCCACCATGCGACCAGCAGAATCATGAAGGTCGGCGTTACATATTTCATGACATAGTAGAAAAAAGAGGGAATCTTCAAGTCCGACCCCAGGTGCATTTCCTCCCACCCTTTTGTCATGCCGAACACCCAGGAAAACACCACCGTTTCAATGGCCGCAAACAGCACCAGGCCAAATTCCCCCACCCAGTAATCTATCTCATCCACCATGCCGTGATGCATGAAAAATACTACTGGCTGCATCATGAAAAACACAGCGATGCCGACCAGCATTACCCCTCGCTTTCGCACCACCTGAAGCTCGTCTTCCAGAAACACGAGCAATGGTGTGAACATGGCCATGGAAGAGGTCAGTCCTGCAAGGAACAGCAACAGAAACCACAGTGTTCCGAATAGCTGTCCTGCAGGCATTTGCTGAAATATCACGGGCAGCGCGAAAAAACCCAATGAAAATGTCCCTCCCGCCGCGATGACCTTCGCCTGTGCCACTCCAAAAAACAGCACCGCCGCAGGGATGGCGATGGTGCCGCCCAGAATGACCTCGGCGAATTCATTGGTGGCGCAGGAGGCGAGCCCGTTCAAGGTGACATCCTCGCGTTTTTTCAGGTAGCTGGCGTAGGTATG
>JAKLHG010000303.1 GCA_022710255.1 Candidatus Hydrogenedentota bacterium | reverse complement strand
TCATCCGAGAATGCAACATAGCAAAAACACATTCATTAAGTCGAGTAGATTTTTAAATGAGGCAACGAATACCACTTAGAGTAGATTTTTCCGTGAGGCAACGAATACCGTTTCGAGTAGATTTTTCCGTGAGGCAACAGGTACTCCCGCTGTCTAGAAGTATCCTGGACGCTTCCGGAATGTTCATTACGGCGCCAAGGCCCAGCACAACGGATATTCTTGTTCCGCATCATAGACATAGCGCTCGCCATTCTGCCAGAGATACGCCGCTCGAATCGCATACGAAATGGGATTGTCACCCTGTTGCCAGCCGGCAAAATATGCAAGCGTTTCACTTAATATAACACGGGAGTCTTCATTTGCATCCGCCGAATGGGAAAAAAGATGGACATTACCAATCAGATAGGGATAACCATCGTTAAATCTGTAATCCGTATATGAAGCCCAAACTTCCGTATGCGAAACTCTCTTTAACAGTTGCAAAATGAATAAATTTATGTGACACTACTTTCAATACATAAATATGAGACACAATTCTTATCTGGCAGTTCATGGTTACAAAAAAATATTAAAAAATTATTAAATATAGAATTTATTATGATACACTCTCACTCCGTAGAAAAACTTAACAGATTCTTGCGCGTAAAATTCTTACCAAGGAGGCGTGTTCATGAAAACAGGGTATAATTGTGCGGTTTCACTGATTATGCTGTCAAGCGCCGTGTTTTCAGGAGGGGAACTGGTCTTGGGTGCTACCGTATATGCATACGCGGGGAATTCCGCAGCTGAAAAGGAGGACCTGTATCATCCCGCGGACGAGAATTCCGATTGGCGAATGATTATGAGCGAAACGATCCTGTACCTTACGGGTTGGCAGCAAGGGACAAATCCCATGGCCTATGCCATACGCGCGGCCTATTTGTGGCAGAGCGGTGAGTATTACACCTTTAACGGGGAACAGGACCCGCCCCTGTGCTGGGTATCTCAACCTGTATTTCCAGAGGGGGAAACGAGTCCGGCTTCCGTTGTTTTTACGCTGGGGCCCGCAGATGTTGTGACGCAGGGTGCGGCATGGTTTCTGGATGGAGAAGGCCCGTACGCCTCTGGTGAACCTGTCGACAGCGTTGAACCGGGAAGCCACGTGGTGTCTTTCAGCGTACTTGCCGGATGGATACGGCCTGTCGGCATAAACATTGACTTGGCGCCCGGCGAAGACTTTGCCGATACCAGGAATTATACCGCCCAGCTGAAATCCAGCGACCTGGTCGTGTTCGGATATAACGAATTGGGAATGCACTGCATGAACGAGGATTTTTCCGAGTTCATGATCCTGCCTCCCTACAATACACTCTATGCCCAAGTTGTGGACCGCACTCACGGCAGCCCTGAAATTGTTCAAAGCGGGGTGACGGTACGATATGAAATTCAGGGCAACACCGTATCCGATACAAAAACCAACTTCTGGGACTATGCGGAAGCCTTATTCGGTCAGGCGATTACCCCTAATGTGGGCCTCACAGGTCACCGTTTGACCGGTATAATGACGGCTCACGCCGCCCCGCGAACGGATTGGGTGGTTACGGGAATTCCGATTACGCCGTTGGATGACACGCACGTGGAGAATCCCTACCCTCTTGCCACAATCACCGTAGCCCAGGGCGAACAGGATATTGTTCAAACCCAGTCGGTGGTGCCCGTTTCCTGGGAGATTAGTTGTGACATGTGCCACAACACACCCGGCATTACCCCCGCCACGGATATTTTGCGCAAGCATGATGAGATGCATGAAACCACGTTGGAATCCATGCGCCCGGTCGCTTGCGGGCACTGTCATGCGCAACCGGAATTGGGTATGCCGGGAAATGGCACAAGTCACAACTTATCACGCGCCGTGCACGGCGCCCATGCCTCGCGCATGACCGGTGAACTGAGCGTAAGCTGCTATGCCTGCCATCCTGGAATACGGACCCAGTGTCAGCGTGATGTGCATTTGAGCAAAGGGATGAACTGCATGGACTGCCATGGTGAAATAACCGATGTTGCCAATCCCGAGCGGGTTCCCTGGGAAACGGAACCCCGTTGTGAAACCTGTCATGATTCAATGGCGCCCGCCTCATATGAATTTGAACAGCCGGACACGCTCTTCAGAAATTCAAAAGGACATCGTAATATCATGTGTGCCGCCTGTCATGGCAGCCCTCATGCCATAACGCCCACGGTTAAAATCGAGGATAATATCCAGGCAATCGCTATCCAAGGCCATGAGGGTGTCATCAACATGTGTTCCGTATGCCATTCGGAAGTGCCGGACGATCCCTTCCCGCATTCCGTCCACGATGATGATTAAGGGCGGCTATGCGTTTCTTTGCCTCGGGAGCCAGACCTGTCCTATGACCCTGTCGCATACCTAATCTGAACCTGTCACGAGCCTGGCGGGCGGATTATATACACACACAGAGTCATTCTCACTATTCCCGATGTCAACTCCACTGGTTCATGCTATAATGACCACGTAACGAAAGGTTACGCATATGGAGCGTCGCGGTTTTTCGCTGGTTGAAACGCTGGTGGTCCTTGCGATTATCAGCATTCTGATGGCGATGTACCTGCCGGTGCTGAACAAAGCAAGGAAAAAGTCAAAGCAAGCCGCAAACATGGTGCACGCCCACGATACAGGCATCGGGCAGATGACATCAGACGGATCTGGAGACTCATCCCAAAACACGCGGGAGGCGGCCCGCGCAGCCTTCAGGGAAAGCCGGGGACCCGGTTATGGCAAGGGCGACCCTATCATCGTTTCAAGGATGCTGTTCAGTGTTTCCAATGACGCCTCTTTTCGGGCATACTGGCACACGCTGATCAATCCCGCGAATAGCGATCCAATTGAGTACGAGGGAAAGTATCTCAAGGCCAGGGACGAAAACGGAAAGGAATTTCTGTTGGAACCCGCCAGCACGGTCGTGCAGGGACGCGTGACGAATCTACATGCTCCCCTGGAATGGGACTTCCTATCAACAGACGTAAGTGAAACCTCTTCAGGCAGTATGGGCACCAATGTCCTTTATCCCGACAGCCATGTCAAGTATATAGCCTATCCCGGCGAATTCCCTGCCACTCCTACCGTTACCGAACTCTCCCACCGCTTCATGAAGTCTCTGCAGTAATCCCCCTCACAAAATGGTACTTCCAGGGACAGTCTTTCATGAGCCTTGCGGCTCCACCGTAAGCAATGAAAATTTGTATGTTGTTCACACTTTAGTGTGCCTAGGCTGAAGCATTTGACTTCGGTTTTTTGCTTGCGACAGAACAGGAGCGACTCCAACACGATATCGCATGGAGCAGTGCCAATTCCATGTATAACTTGGAGTGTATAACTTGGAGCGTGCCTGTTGAATCATATCTCCCCAATAAAATAATCCGAATCAAGACGTTTCACCTCATAAGTGGCGACCGTTGTGGTACCAACATTATGTTCAATCATGAGGTCGGCAAGCCGTGCACCGTCTATGAGGATAATTTTGCCTTCTATGTGGGTCACGTATTCGATGGCATCTTTGCTGAAATAGGAACTGGTAATGAGAATGCCCTTTCTGGCATGGTTGCCCAGCAATGCCCCGGCGAACTTCTGGATTTCGGGACGGCCCACCACATTCTCCCAACGCTTTGCCTGAATATAGATGATGTCCAGCCCAAGGCGGTCTTCTTTGATGATGCCGTCAATACCGCCGTCGCCCGACTTGCCTACTGCCTGTCCTGCCTCCTTCCGCGAACCACCATAGCCCATCTTCACCAGCACATCCACCACAAGGCGTTCAAAAAACTCAGGGGAACATTGTTTTATCGTCTGAATAATATCCGACGCCAGGGTTTCCTTCAATTCCTGATGGGCAGACTCCAGCGCCTCTTCAGGGGTATCGGCCGTCACCAATTCAGATATTATGGATGCTTCATGTCCCTGTGGTTCAGCTGGTTTACGAAATGCAATATGTTCTGGAAATTGATCAAGATACTTCAGGGTTATCTTATCCAGCCCACTTGCCAAGGCTTCACACCCTCTGTCTGTGATTTGATAAATAGCACGTTTAGGACGCTTTAACAATCCCGCCTTATACATATGAGCCAATCCCCATGCAACCCGATTGTTAAACAAAATGCCTTTCCCACTCGGCAATTGTATCTTTCTTTCCTCTTCTGTCAGATTATAGTGTTCCGCTAGAAAAAGAATGCATTCCTGCGAGGGATGCTCCCTGCCATCGCTAAAAACACGCAACAGCGGCAGCATGATGCTTTGAAAATCGGGTATGGCCATTTATGACAACTCCATTGAATACGTTGACAATACAGGGGCACATAACGCTTTCTGTATTGTACAAACCTGCTACGGTAATAGCAAAAACTGAGTTTTCCACTCTCGTTACGAAATTGTATTTCGTAACGCACTTGCTCTTGAAGTTGAACTTCTTCCTCTTACGGCCAAGGCAGCGGGTCAATCTCCAACACCGTATGATCGCCTGATTCATAATTGCGTGCAGAGGAATAGCGCCAATGCTCGTGCGCATCCACGTATCCACGCCGCACAGGATTGTTGTGGATGTAAATCATCTTTTGCCTCAGCATATCATCTCCCTGA
Organism: Candidatus Hydrogenedentota bacterium; assembly: GCA_022710255.1. Lineage (GTDB taxonomy): Bacteria > Hydrogenedentota > Hydrogenedentia > Hydrogenedentales > CAITNO01 > JAAYBJ01. Next base: position 744 of record JAKLHG010000303.1, on the reverse strand, counting down.
ATCAATTGCGGATGAGCGCCTTCCTGCCAGACCTGGTACTGGCTGTTATGTTTGTAGGCCTTCCTGCAATACCCGAATTGATGCAACAACCAGTCCTTATTGGTGCTTGTCGCGCAGTTGATAAGTGATCGGGCGGTGTGTCGTTTGAAGGATTGCACACAGCCGGTCAGGTCCGGTGCTTCGGCGACGAGATGCAGATGATTTTCCATCAGCACCTAGGCGTAGAGACGCAGTTCCTTTTGCTTGCGACAGAAAAGAAGCGATTCCAACACGATTTCACAGGGAGCAACGCCGATAAATACGGGCAACCAATCCACAATTGTGATTGTCAGGAAATAGATGCCTTCGGATTCGGTAATGTTTATCGGGAGCGCATGGGAATAGGATAGGGCATTATGTCGAGTTGAATGCAAATTGAAGAGGAAATAGAATTTCAAGAGCACGTGCGTTCCCAAGTACAACTCTTGTCATTACCCACATCTTTCCGTTCAGGATACGGTATTTAAATGCCGACGGATGTATTCAGAATCCCATATTCAGAATCCCAACGGGATTCCATATCATAGCCCAGGGTTGCGGTACCCCGCTACCCTGGGTAAGTGATGTTTTCCCTTCACTCTTTTCTACTCCAACGGAGTTACGTCGGTTTTCCAATACAGTACCCCAGTTGACGCAACCCCGTTGGGGTAAACGGGAATTGGGGCGATTTCCAACCCAGGGTAGCGGAGTACCGCAACCCTGGGC
>JAKLHG010000302.1 GCA_022710255.1 Candidatus Hydrogenedentota bacterium | reverse complement strand
ACCGCGATCCCGTGCAGGGTCGCGGGTTGTTTGAAGGTAATCCGAATCCAATGGGGATAGGGGTCGCTTATATCGCCCCAACGGGTGTGCCAGAAGGTGACCGGGTCGCCATCAAGGACATTGCCGGCCTCATACCCGGGATGTTCGGAATCGGCTGTTACCGTGGCGCCCAGTTTCGCATAGGGCGAAGGTTCCTGAAACACCGTTTCCAGTTGTCCTACCGTAAGTTGCTGTGCCGGGGAGAATCTATTATCTGCCATATAGTCTAGCAGTGAGCGGCGGAGCTGCCGCGCGGCGGGCCGCTGGTCCAAATCGGTTTCGAGGTCCATGCTGCAGGCCAGCAGTCGGCCCGCGCCGACCCGCGCCTCAAAGACGAGTCCCAGGCGGCGGCAGGTGTTCCAGTCGTCAATCACCTGCACCAGCGGCCGGACCTCTTGCGGCAACCCGTCCAAAGACATCACTTCCGCGCGGGACACAAGGTCCCACCACTGCCAGTCGCTGTGGAATGCCGTGGGGAACCTCGCGAACAGGGGTTGTGCCGGGTCGCACAGGAGGCCCAGAGTCCGCAGCTGTTGCGTCGGGAACCAGAAGGTGTTCCAGAAGATGGGCGGAAAGGCCGAAGGCACGTTGCCGAAGCGGGGCCGGGCAACCGTGCCGGGACCGGGCATCAGCAGCACTTTACCGCCGCCTGCCAGTGCCGCAAGCGCGGCATCGTCGAGCGACGCGGCAATATGAATGTCGTCGGGCATCGGTGTTTCCACCGGGTTCGGATATACCCAGAGATGCCAGTCGTTTGTGAAGGCATCCACGGTGAGTTCCAGGGTCAGTTGAGAGGGAACCGGTAACGCGGCGAAAGCGACTTGTACTTCGCCGAGGGCAATGGCGCTGCCGCGCGGGATGTCCTGCTGCGCCAGGGCGCCTTCAAGAAGGATATCACCCGCCACGTTTTTGAGGCGCCAGCGCGGGGTAACGCCGACAAGGGGCGCCGGTCCGAAATGGGTGATCTCGGCCTGTCCGCGGAACGTCTCTCCTTGCGTGAACACGCACTTCTCCATCCGCAGCAACGGCACCGTCGGCCCGCAAAAGCGGCGGAACGCCTCCGGCGTCACGTAGCCCTTGCTTTCCCAGAAGGGGTCCAGCATGCCCACCAGCGCGGTGCCCTGCCCCGGAAAATCATGGAGGTCGAGCAGTTGGAACCCGCCGAAGCCGGGCGTGCGCAGGGCGGTTTCGATTTCCTCCTTGTAGCACAGGGTCTGCAATTTACCCGACGCCATCAGAAACGCTTCGGCCTGGTCGAGCATGCCTTGCCCGGCGAGCAGGTCACGCACGATTTCAAAGTTACGCGGTTTCAGGGGCCCCGTATACTTGTCTATTTCCTTCAAGTTGGGGAACACGCACCACTGGCCGATTTCATGGCTTACGATGGGAACGTCCCATTGTTGCACATAGTCGCGATAGTCGGAAGTGGACGCGAAGGGTTCCGCCCCGAAGCGCATCGGTTTCCCGCCATAGTTCGAGTGGACCCGGGGATGATAGGTTACATGATACTGACTTTCTCCGATCATGGGCCACCCGGCCGCCGCGGTATAGAGGCGGCGCGGATCTTTCTCTTTCCAGCGGGCAACGAGTTCGCCCAGGAACGCCTCGCTCTTTTTGCCGCCGGGCTCGTTGCCGTAGGCCAGGAACCCGAAGGAGGGATGGTTTCCGTAGGCATCGAGAATACGGTCGCACTCGTCGATAATGTAGGCATCCAGCGGGTCGCCGTCACCGGGATGTGTCCAGAACGGCCCCTCCACATGAAACAGGAAGCCCATCCGGTCACCCGCGACAAAAGCGGCTTCCGGCGGGCACCACGAATGGAAGCGCAGATGATTCAGACCGTGATCTTTCGCCGCACCGAGTATCTTCATCCAGGATTCCACATCCGTGGGCGGATACCCGGTGCGCGGAAAAATGGAACATTCCAACGTGCCGCGCAGAAAGATACGTTCGCCGTTCAAGATGAATTGGGTGCCGTCCACCCCCAGTTCGCGCATACCGAAAACCATCTCCCGGCTGTCCATATACTGCGTTTCCCCGTCGGAAGCCGCCAGCTCGATTTTCAAGACATATAACGCGGGATCGAATTCATTCCAAAGACGGGGAGCGTCGCCCATGGGATAGTAAAATTCTTCCCGTCCGAAAAAAGCGCCTGCGGTCACCTCTTTAACCAGTGGCGGCAGGGATGCCCCCCCCTGCAAGGTCGCCGTGACGGTGAGTGTTCCCGGCACCGTAGCCAAAGAATTCTTCGCCAGAGTTACCAGGACCCGGATACGTTTTTCCTTTACTTCCGGATAAACCTGTACCCCGGCAAGGGCAACCCGGTCCCGTGCCAGGAGTTTCATTTCGCCGACCACACCGTTCCAGTTGGTCTGGGTGTTGTCCGAAACGCTGTGCGCATTCACACCCACATCCAGCGCATAGGTATTGTCAACGCGGAGTGTCAGCGTGTGCACGCCGGGGGTGAGCGCTTCCGTTGCGTTATATTCATGAGGGACCGACAGGCTGTTTCGAGGACTGCCCACGGCCTTGCCGTCCACCCACAACCGCGTCTCCCAATGACAACGTTCCAGGCGTACCAATACGGTCTTGCCCAGGAACGATTCCGGAATCTCGACGTCCCGCTGGTACCACGCCGCACCGATATAATGCTTGTCCGGTTGCAGCCAGAACAGGATCTTCGTGTTGCCCGCTTCGCGATAGGGCGCGAAGCGCTCCTCTTCATGCCACATACGGCTCATAATGGTGCCGGTCCAGGGGGTTTCCGGAGTCACCTCATTGCCGATGCCGTTTTCGTTGAGCGACCCCGGCAGGCGCACGGAACTTTCCAGAGTTTCACGAAACCATCCGACGTCCAGCCCCCGGTTTTCCGGGTCCAGCCGGAACCGCCACGGGCCTGCAAGGTCAACAGGATCAAGCGGTGCGGCCCAGGTGCTCAAAGTAAAACCCAATACCAGCAGCAGGACAGTCACGGCCAGAATACAACTGCATGTCAAAAACCCTTTAGACATAACCACCCTCCTTTATCCGGAACCGGAACTCCTTTTTCTGCTCGACAAAAATTCCTTTCGAATGTGGGTGTTGCCCACAACGCAGAAAGAAACCATTTACTGTGTGTTGTCCACACTTGTGTGCGCGTTAACGCAATGAACTTAAATAACCTAGCACACTAACGCTTGAACAGCGTACCCAAGACCGGTAATTCGGCGCAGCAAAACAAATCATTTTGAAAGGAGATTATCCCAGGGAAACGCATCCCGGTTCTCTGACCAAACCGGCTACATGCTATCCCATGTCTGCCTTTCTCTGCAACACAGGACGCCCATTCCGCTTCCATCACCCGTGCCCGCGAAATTCCATCCGCGTCGAAGTAAAGCACCCGGGTAAACACTTCCCGGACGGACAGATTTTGAAAAGATACCTGTTGTATTTTATGCTATTGATAAAAGCATGTATAAGTGAAAGGAAGGGCGGCATTCGCAAAAGCAAATGCAATCCGCAGTGTCAGGATATGTTTTGATAGATAAAAGGAACCTTGCAATGTCATTTGGAAAATGGCTTACAAAAGTCAGCGTCACGCATCCCGGCGTGATTGTCGGCATTATGATTCTTGTTCCCCTGCTTCTTGGCATGGGTGTCGCAGTGCCGACGCTCTGGCCGGGCAGCGTTCCACTGCCGCCGATACGGGTGGATACGGATCCCGAGAATATGCTGGATCGTGAAGAACCCGTTCGCGTATTTCACAACGACATGAAACGCACCTTCGCGCTTAATGAAATCGTTGTGGTGGGCGTAGTCAATGAGGAGCATCCGGAAGGCGTGTTCAACCCGGAGACATTGCGACGCGTATATGAACTCACGGAATACGCCAAAACCCTTCGCGGCGAATCCATCGGACTGGCCGATCCCGCCGCCGGTGTTGTGACAATAGACATCATTGCTCCGTCCACGGTAGATAACATCGAACAGGGCGGCCCCGGGGAAGTCAAGTTTGAATGGCTGATGTCTGAGCCACCTCAAACCCAGGAAGAAGCTCTGGCCGTTCGCGAAAAAGCCTCCCGGATTCCCTTTCTGCAGGGAACAATGGTATCAGAGTCCGGTAAGGCGCTGGCCTTGTATCTACCGCTCACGTCCAAGGACTTAAGCTACCGTATTTACTCAAAGCTGCGTGCCAAAATCGCCGAATTCGAGGGTAATGACCAATGGCATATTACCGGCCTGCCGGTGGCAAACGACACCTTCGGCGTCGAAATGTTTATTCAGATGGCCATTTCGGCGCCCCTGGCCATGCTGGTAATCTTTCTGTTGATGATCTTTTTCTTTCGCAAGCCGATATTAATCATTGCGCCCATGATACTGGCGCTGGTCATTGTGATCATCAACATGGGCCTGCTCGTGGTGACCGGAAACACCATCCATATCATGAGCTCCATGATTCCCATCTTCATCATGCCCATTTCAATACTGGATTCGATTCATATTTTGTCCGAGTTTTTTGAAAGTTACCAGAAGTTCCAGGACCGCCGTAAAACGATAGAACATGTGATGGATAACTTGTTCTCCGCCATGCTCTATACCTCCCTGACCTCGGCGGCGGGGTTTGCCTCACTAGCGATAACACCCATACCACCTGTGCAGATATTCGGTATCTTTGTCGCCCTTGGCATTATGATTGCCTGGGTACTGACGGTTACCTTCCTGCCCGCCTATATCATGCTGATTCCGGAACGGTCGCTTACAAAGTTCGGCGCCGCGGTTCATAAGGAGAAGAACATCCCCGTCGTGGACCGCTCCTTGATGGGCAGGTTACTTGCCGGCATTGGCGGATTTTCCTATACACGGGCCAGGGTGGTGCTCGTTATCGCCGCCCTGATCACTATTATTGCCGCCTATGGCATCAGCCTGATACAGGTAAATGACAATCCAACACGATGGTTCAAGGCCTCCCATCCCATCCGCGTGGCGGACCGTGTTCTGAATGAGCATTTTGGCGGCACCTATATGGCGTATCTGACACTGATGCCCGAATCCACAGTGACGGATGTCAAGGCCTATGCGCAAGACCTCGAAACGCGTCTGCGCGCGCGTATCAATCAATCGGACATCGCCGAGGCGGCGCGGCCCGGCCTGGCGGTCGTCGCCGACGCGATTCAGGAGGAAGCGGCCGGGGCCGCTTCCATCGAAGAACTGCTTGACGCGATAAATGCCCGGACGAAAGGGGGCGGCGACCAGGCCCTTGACGCCATGATGACTGCGCCGGAATCCGATACCAGCGCGGAAGCGCTCGTGGACGCCTGGGAAGCGATAGCGCTTTTCATGGACCTTGAATTGCAGCGGGATGAACTGTTCAA
>JAKLHG010000301.1 GCA_022710255.1 Candidatus Hydrogenedentota bacterium | reverse complement strand
AACTCAACGATGCGGATAACACCAAGGCTTTGTGGCTCAGGTTTACGGTCCTGATACGCCAGGATAAATCAAAGGAGGTGGCTGAGGTTTGGGCCATTTTTTTCAATCGCAACGAAGGTATTGTCCAAAAGACCGCGGCAAAGGAAACCTATCCTCTATACGCTTTCATCGCATCTCACGGTTCCCGGAATTCATTCAACGGCCTGGATATCGGTAACAACCACCTGGATGAACAAAAAACCAGCGGTCATATTCGCAATGAGAATGCAGATATCACCTGGGAATTCAATATTACCCGCAACACCACAGGCGGCCATAACTTTGTTCCCGGCAGGTTACGCGCGATGGGCCTGGTAAATAACCTGGCCATAACCGTTTTTGAACAGCAGTGGTATTCCGGTTGGTGTGAGGTGAACGGTGCACGATACATTTTCAAGGAAGCGCCCGGTATGCAGGGGCACCTTGCGGGATCCAAAAACGGCCATTCTTGGGCCTGGGGCCACTGCAACTGTTTCGTGGATGATGCAGGTGCCCCGGTCGATGTAATTTGGGACGGTTTAAGCGCCCGTGCAGAGGTCGGCGGACTGGTCTCCCCCGCTCTGACCAGTATGTTTTTCCAAATCGGAAGAGAAAACTTCTTCCTGAATACAGTAACAGATACCCTTCGTTTCCGGTCCCAATATGGTTTCGATGGATGGCACTTCACGACAAGCAAAAACGGGAATCATTTTGAGGGCAACCTGACAGCCCGCCTGGACGATTTTGCCTGCGTTACCTATGAAGATACGGACGGTTCCAATCTGTATTGTCATAACACCAAACTGGCGGATATGACCCTGACCGTCACGTCTCCGGAGGGCGGTATAAGCCGGTATACCAGCGCCGAGACGACCGCCTACGAAGTCGTCACTCGTACACCTCACCCCGATATCCCCGTGCTTCTCTGAATAGATTTTCAAAAAAGATTGCGTTCCCAACTGGAATTTGGGAACAAGTCGAAAATCCAGTTTGATATTTTTGAAGTCATCTGCGTATAAGATCGCAAGAAAGGGACAGACAACAAAATAGCCAATAGAAGCAGAGGGCATCCATTCTTCATTTCTGATTGCTATTTCGTCATCAGTCCCTTTTTGCTCCGTTCTGCACGTTTCCAAGTTGCACTTGGGAACGAGTAGGAAAAAGTATTTGGGAACGAGTCGGCAAACCGGAATGACACTGGTCTGTTTGTTTTGCACCATTTGCCCGCCATCTGTAAAGTTGCATCGGGAATAACTTCCTGCGAAAATATTCTTCTTGGGTCTGATTGTTTCTCGAAGGTTATGTTGGGAACATACTCAAGAACCTCGCCCCGAAACGTTATTAACAAAAGGCAATTCCCTGATGATTGACAAAATAAACAAGCGCCGCAACATCAAGTCAAAGCCCGTCAAAACGTCCCGGACCCGCAAACCCCAGGACTTGACAGTGGAAGAATGGCAAATCGCGCTGCGCCGCGAATACGGCCGTGCTCAGGATTTTTCTCTGAAGAACCTGGGGAAAGAGCCTTTCTTCTCGGAATTCTCGATCACCAACGCTGCGAACCGACACACCTACCGTGTCGTTATTCGAGGCAAACAACCGGACTTAATTTTTGTTCCTGCCCGGACTTTGCCGTAAATACGTTGGGCACCTGCAAGCACATCGAGTGGACCCTTGCCAAGCTGGAACGCAAGCATGGCGCCAAGAAAGCCTTTCGTGAAGGCTATCGCCCTTCTTTTTCCGAAGTATATCTTGAATACGGGCCCCAGCGGCGTGTTCGATTCGGGCGCGGTACCCTTTTCCCGGCGGATATGAATGGCCTGGTCACCCGGTATTTCAATCTGGACGATGTGTTGCGTCCGGATAAGACCTCAAAATTTGAGGGATTTATGCGCGATCTGGCCAAATTCGACCATGAAGTCCGCGTCTATGACGATGCGTTGGAGTTTATCGGCCGTTTGCGCGACCGGGAGGTGCTGCAGAAGAAGGTCGAAAAGGATTTCGCCGAGTTAACCCCGACCTTGAACGGGATGCTCAGGACCAAGTTGTATCCGTATCAACAAAAAGGGGCGTTGTTCGCCGCACGCGCGGGTCGATGCCTGATCGCGGACGACATGGGCCTGGGCAAAACGGTGCAGGCCATTGGTGCGGCGGAACTGCTGGCCAAGGTGGCCTGTGTCCAGCGTGTGCTGGTGGTGTGTCCCACCTCGCTCAAGTACCAGTGGAAATATGAAATCGAACGCTTCACCAGGCGTAAAGCGGAGGTCATCCTCGGGTTATACCCCTATCGTAAAACCCTGTACCAGACTGATTCCTTCTATAAAATCATCAATTATGACATTGTTTCCCGGGACTTGGAATTGATCCATGGCTGGGCGCCGGACCTGGTGATACTGGATGAAGCCCAGCGCATCAAGAACTGGAAAACCCGGCGCGCCCAGGCGGTCAAACGGTTGCGTTCTGAGTACGCCATCGTATTGACCGGGACCCCGCTGGAAAACAGGCTTGAGGAGCTGCATTCCCTCATGGAATTCGTGGACCGGTATCATCTCGGCCCCCTGTTCCGGTTTCTGCATAATCACCAGCACACCGATGAAAGCGGACGGGTAATCGGCTATCATAGCCTCGACCGCATCCAGGAAAGCCTGGCACCGGTGCTGTTGCGCCGGCACAAGGACCAGGTGTTGCGTGAACTGCCCGAACGGGCGGACAAGCATTTTTTTGTGGACATGACGCAGGAACAGTGGAATATCCATGAAAACAACCGCGAGGTGGTGGCCAAGATTGTGGCGAAATGGCGCCGCTTCGGCTTCCTGACCGAGGCGGACCAGCGCAAGCTCATGGTGTCCCTGCAACTGATGCGCATGTCCTGCAACAGCACCTACCTGATTGACCATGAGACGGACAGCAGTTTCAAAATGGACGAATGCATGTCGCTGCTGGAAGACCTTTTTGAGATGCCCGGCGTCAAGGTCGTTGTTTTCAGCCAGTGGCTGCGCACCCACGAAATGCTCATCCGCCGATTGGAAGCGCATAAGCGCGAATATGCCTATTTCCACGGCAGCCTTGAGCAGCGTAAACGCAAAGAAGTGCTCGACCGGTTCAAGGCGGACGCGGACTGCCGCGTGCTGCTGTGCACCGATTCCGGCGGCGTAGGCCTGAACCTGCAGGAAGCTTCGGCGGTTGTCATCATGGATCAACCCTGGAACCCGGCGATACTGGAACAGCGCATCGGCCGCGTGCACCGTCTCGGGCAGCAGCGTAACGTACAGGTGTATCACTTCATTGCCCGGGGCACTATCGAAGAGAAGATGCTCGATGTCATCAAGTTTAAAACATCCGTATTCAAGGGTGTGCTCGACGGCGGTGAAACGGAAGTGTTCCTGGGCAAGACCAAAATGAACAAGTTCATGGAAACGGTGGAACAGGTTTCCACGGAACCCCCTGAACAACCACCGGTTCCTGTCATCGAGGAATCAGGCCTTACGGATGAAGTCACGGAAAAGGTTCCTGCATTTCCCGACGCTGAAGCGGTTTCCGCTCCATCCGCCGATACCGGCACATCGGGAATTCCTGCGACTGAAATCCCCGCTTCTGTAAAAACCGGTGCTGCACCGGCACCTTCCGCACAAGGCTGGGAGGCCCTCCTACAGACAGGCATGCAGTTCATCGGCGTGTTGGCAAACGTCTTTCAGTCTATCCCAACTGGCAACGCACCTCCACACGACCAAAGACCGGGCATTCCTCACACCATGATTGCCAGGGATGAACGCACAGGCACCCCTCAACTACGCATTCCTTTGCCTGACCCCGAAACCGCAGGGAAACTCGCCGACATGCTGACCTCGTTCGGTAATGCCCTGCGCACACTTGGCACGGGACAGGATGACAACACGACAAGGTAGACGCAACCCTGTATGCGCGGTAAGCGGGAAAGCCTACGACACGACACACGATTACTTTCACCACTCACAGTCTTCGCGCGCGCCGGACACAGTCCCATTTTTGCGTCGCTGACTTGTATCCCGGCGAAAACCGTTTTAGTTGTTGTCTACCCGTCCTACAGCCCCTCCTGTACGCATCTGATACAGTAGGCACGTAAGACAGGAATTAAAGGGAAAAGCATCTGTCCGGCTGCTATTTCGGGTTATTTTATGTGCAAGACTGCGCGGATGGGGAAATGATCGGACGGATAGCGGCCGTTCTCGTTATAAAGGATGGTCTCACAGTGGGAAACGGTAATGGGACCGCGATAGAGTATCCAGTCAATACGGGCGTCCTTGTCTGGTTCCGGGGCTTGATACGAGGAGAAGGTCTGCGTCCCCCCCTCTTGTTTCGCCGCAGTAGTCCAGGCATCCGATAATCCTTTTTGTAAAGCGATTTCGTAAGGACGGCTCTTCTGGGCATAAGCATTAAAATCGCCAGTAAGTATGACGGGCATAGCCTCTGGCAGCGCGGCGATGTGGTCGGCAATTACCGCCATGCCCTGGGCGCGGGCTTCCTCGCCGCGGTGGTCCAGATGAGTATTGTAAAAATAAAACCAGGAATTGGTCTCGGGATTATGGAACCTCGCCCAACTGGCCATACGTGTCAGACTGGTATCCCAGGATTTAGATGCCGGCACGTCCGGCGTTTCCGACAACCAGAAATGGCCTGTCTCTATGGGGATAAAGCGGTCATGCTGATAGAGGATAGCGGTCATCTCGCCTTTTCCGGAAACGTCCCGGTCCACACCGAACCAGCGGTATTCCGGCAGTTTCTCGACGATATAGTCGGCTTGAAATACCAGGCACTCCTGCACGCCGATAATATCCGGGGCATACTTCTTTATCGTGTTAACGAGGATATCCTTCCGGTGGGGCCACGCGTTGTCCCCGTCCATAGCCGTGCCGTAACGAACATTAAAGGACATCACTTTCAAGTCCATTTCCGAAGCGGCCAGTGTACAGGAAAACAGCACAGCCACTATAACTGCATAACGATACATGAACGGTTCCTTTCTTTCTGGATATTGGCTTCCACTTTGTTCCGGCATCCAACCTGCGGCGGATACCTTTTTTATTCTTGCTTCTGGGGCATGGATGTATTGTCTGAATAGGCATGCAATTTATAAATAAGACTGCGCCTGCTGATACCAAGCAGTTGGGCAGCCTTGGTTTTATTGCCTTTTGTCTTCTTCAGAGCCTCCTGAATCGCCTGGCGTTCGATGGTGGCCATATCGCCAATCAACACCGACCCCCTGGAGCGGGATGCCGGCGTCGCTTTTCGCAGAGTCGGCGGCAAGGCCTCAGGCAAGATACGGGAACCTTCGGACAAAATGGCCGCCCGTTCGAGAACATTCCGCAATTCCCGGATGTTGCCGGGCCAGTCATAG
>JAKLHG010000300.1 GCA_022710255.1 Candidatus Hydrogenedentota bacterium | reverse complement strand
GGACATGAGGCTCTACCTCCGCGAGCGGATCGGGGACATCCTCGACCTCGTGGCGGGGCTCCAGAGGACGTTCGTTGCCGTCGCGAAGAGAGAGATCGACACGGTCCTGCCGGGCTACACCCACCTTCAGAAGGCGCAGCCGGTGCTGCTCGCGCACTACCTGCTCGCCTTCCGGGAGATGCTCGAGCGCGACGCGCAGAGGCTTGGCGAGTGCCTCGAGCGGGTCAACGTGATGCCGCTGGGCTCGGCGGCGCTGGCCGGGACGAGCCTGCCCCTCGACCGGAAATACACGGCGAAGCTGCTCGGGTTCCGGGCGGTCACGGCCAACAGCATGGACGCCGTTTCCGACCGGGACTTCGTCGCCGAGTTCATCTTCGACGCGGGCCTTCTCATGATGCACCTGAGCCGCTTCTGCGAGGACCTGATCCTCTGGTCTTCGGGCGAGTTCGGGTTCGTCGAGATTGCCGACGCGTACACGACGGGCTCCAGCATCATGCCCCAGAAGAAGAATCCCGATGCCGCTGAGCTGACCCGAGGCAAGACCGGCCGGGTCTATGCCGATCTCCTTGCCTTGTTAACGCTCATGAAAGGGCTGCCGCTTACCTACAATCGCGACCTGCAGGAGGACAAGGAACCGGTTTTCCATGCTTCCGACACGGTACAGCTCTGCCTGGCTGTTTTTGCCGCCATGCTGCCGGAAACCGTTTTCAACCGGGAGGCCATGCTTCAGGCGACCGCCCGGGGGTTCATGAACGCCACCGACCTTGCGGATTATCTTGTGGGTAAAGCGGTGCCTTTCCGAAAAGCCCACGAAGTCGTGGGTGAAATGGTACGGTACTGCATCAAGGGAAACACTTCCCTTGATGCGCTCAGCCTTCAGGAATTGAAACAGTTTCATCCGGCGGTTGAGGAGGATGTATTTCACGCCTTGGATTTGCAGACGCTCCTGGAACGGCGCAATCAATGCGGCGCTACCGCGCCGAAACAGGTACGTGAAGCGTTGCTGGCGGCTCGCAAAAGGATTCAAAAAGCGTAGGCCCGGCAAAGACGGACGGCGCCGTGCGGCGGAGTTACCCTGTCCCGGAGCCGCAATGCAGGTTTGCCTGTTTATCCGTCGGTCCCGTTAAAGTACAAGGACTGCAACCGGATGGAGCAATTGTAAGATCCCGGAACTTCCCATCCCAGGTTGAAACTGGTTAACGCCAAATCGCTGCATACGGTCTCTGTGAGAAATCCCTTCCCATGCGAGGCCTCCAACGCTTCCCTTATCAGGGGCACAAGGTCACAAGCCAGCGTATTCCACGCCCCGATTTCCACCGGCTTCCGGTAGAGACGGTCCCCGGGTATCGTGCAGATGAACTTTCCCGTAGCGTCATTCTTGCCGATGTCCACCGCCTGGTGGCCTGGTGGCACGGGATATCGGACATCGAACAGGGGCAGTCCGAACCATATCATATCCTTGAAATTTTTGCTTTCGGAATTTTGATTATGTACGGTCCAAAAGGCGGTAACCTGCGCGGTATGCAATCCCGGGGCCATCGGTTCCGCCGTAGCCGGTGTACAGTGGTCCACCCTGAATTTCACATGGAACCGCATTTCCTTGTAACGGCTAACCGGTATTGCGGGCAACTGCTGCTCAATGAGCAGGTGGGGCCACGGTTCTCCCTGTTTCCGCAGGGTTTCTCCATATTCACTCGCCCCCGTTACGGTTAGAAGAATGCCCTCGCCCGAAAGACCGCCGGGATACACAATCAATTCCTTGGCTATATTGCAAAGCCTGCGGGCGCCGGAATCATCGTCTTCTTCTTTGGCGCCTTCCAGGCTGAATTTCGTTCCCCATTGCGCCAACCGCCACGCTGCCGGTATCGCCGGGTTTGCCACCAGTACTACGCCCGACTCGACCGGTTTTTGTGTGGAACTGACCGCTGAAAGGCGGAAACCGCCGTCCAAAGCGAGGTCTTCGAAAAGCGGGACGGGCTGCGTCCCGGCGACCGTAACCGCCAGGGCACCCAGAACGGTCATCCATAGATGACGCGTTACGGGAAATTTATAAGAAGATATACACATCTGCATTTCCGCTTTGATCCGTGATTCCTATGACTGGATGACTCTACCCCATTTTGCCTTGAAACAACGGTAGAGCGCAACTATGCCCTGAAAAAGTTTCCCACGAGAGGTCTGCCGGAGTGTACGTTTTCACAAGGCCTCTTTGAATCCCTGCCTGTTAAGATAAAACGCAGAAGCAGGGTGCACCTGCCTGACGGGTTGTGTCCGGTGTGCTCGAAACACCCGATACACACGTCAGTTCTGGCAGCGCATGAGTCGTGTGCCCTGGCGGATTCCTCATGATTCTATGTGCGCCGGTTCCGGAAATCACCTGCCGACATTTTCCCCGGCATCCTTGCGCGCGTAGTCAGGGTATTTCGAAAAGGGAAAAGGAATGGCTTCAACGTGGATCGCCTATACTGAACTCGCCTGGACCGAAGACCTGCTGGCGGTCCCGGCATCCTATGAAGATGAAGTAAAAGTTTATGTGGACCTGATGAACCGCACCGCATCACATCCGCCGCGCACACTGCTGCATTTAGGCAGCGGTGCCGGGGGGTGTGACCATATTTTTAAACGTTATTTTGAGGTGACCGGCGTGGATATAAGCCGGGGTATGTTGGACAAGGCCCGCGTCGCGCATCCTGATATCGAATACATCGAAGATGATATGCACACTGTGCGTTTGAACCGGCAGTTCGATTGTGTTGCCGTTCCCGACAGTATTGATTACATGGCCTCGGAGGACGATTTGCGGCTCCAACGGAGTTGCGTCGCCTTTACTATAGGCCTGATTCATACATGCTCCAAGGACGCAACCCCATTCGGGGTAGCAAAGAAGGGGTGCGTACACATCTCCCAGGGTAGCGGAGTACCGCAACCCTGGGCTTTGTTATGGTATCCCGTTGGGATGCTGAGTGAAAAAGAAAGGCGCATCTTGCTCTTGCCACCATTTACTAAAAGATGTGGGCAATGACAAGAATAGGAATTTGAGAACGAGAGGAAAACAAGTTTCTTTATGAATCTGTTATATTTAATTGTGGCGCGCCATGGGGCGTGCTAGGCGTTTGACGTGGACGACAAATCCATACGCCATGAACCTTCGCACCGGAATGACGCATCGCATGTGGCCAATTTCTTGGCGTGTATGCGTACCCGTGCCACACCTGCTACGGGTATCTCTGAAGGACTCGATTCCGCATCGGCCTGCATTTATACCAACATAAATATCGTGTGGGCCGGGCACTACGCATAGAACCTGTTTCACGTTGCTTTTTGAACGACTCCGAGGCTTCATCGAATCTCCTTGCCAAAGGCGCGTATCGTTAACTGTGGGGAATTCTTGAAAAGGTTTGAATTCGGGAGTCCTGTTCGGAAATACTGCGACACGATATACTGGAATTCCTGAGACGGATAATCGTTTACAGTATCCCGTTATCTGCCCAACCAAGAAGAGGAATGTATTATGATTTCGGTCACCAAACCCTGTTGTCTTTCGGGTGCTGCACGTATCACCGGCGGTATTCTGCCGGTTATATATCTGCTGTCCATTGTTTCCCTTGGCTTGATAACTTTGGGGGAAGCTGCGCCGGCTTCCGGCGATGAAGTCCGCGCGGTTGAAGCGTCGCTTGATCCCTTTCTAACGGCGCCATTTATGGATGCAAAAGTCGTATTTGAAGGGGATGATGGTGTCCGGGAACCTTATCTTGCCGTTGCCCTGGACGGGACGCTGCTGGCGCTTCGCAACAAGGCCCATCATCTGCGCCGCAGCGAAGATGGCGGTGAAACCTGGAGTGATGTTATTGAAGTTCCCTTCGGCTTTTTGGATACCAACATGATCGTGGATGAGACCACGGGTGATATTATGTCGGTGCGGTTATGGGAAGTCCCGGACCGGTTGTGGCGCAGTCGGGACCACGGCAAAACCTGGCAGGAAGAACCCATCACCGTAAAGCCAAACGAAGTCATGAAATGGCTTGAGTGGAGCGGTTTAAAGAAACGGGGCGGCCGGGAAGGGCACGACACGAACAGCGGCCTGTATTTCCTGCATGCCAACGCGAGCGAGAGCGGCGTCACCCTCCGGCATGGGCCGCAACGAGGGCGGCTGTTGGCGCCGGCGACGTTCCGGCCCCATGCCGTTGAACATCCCTCGGACCGGAAGCCGCTGGACCGGATTTATAATTGCGCCATCTACAGCGATGACGGCGGCAAGACCTGGCAGGTAAGCGGTTTCTTCCCGGAAGGATTCACGGAGGAGTCCGCACTGGAGGAACTGTCCGACGGGCGTGTCTATTATAATTCGCGCAGCTGCATGGGCTTTTATGACAAGGCTTTGGCCCGGGAACTCCGGCAAGAGGAACGACTGCGGCGTACGGCTTGGAGTTCTGACGGCGGTCGGACCTGGGAGGACCTGGAAGTCAACAAGGTGCTGCCTGATGGCGGCGGGTATGACCGGGGCTACGGCAACAAGGGCGGATTGACGCGCCTGCCCGTAGAGGGACGGGATATCCTCCTCTACAGCAACACGGACACGGCGGGTGGCCCCAGGGAGAAGATGACCGTGTGGGCCAGTTTCGACGGGGCAACAACCTGGCCAGTGAAACGGCTGGTGTATGCCGGTCCGAGCGCTTATTCGTCCATGGTCGCCGGACGCCCGGGAACAGCGGGCGAAGGAAAGATTTACCTGCTTTTCGAAAGCGGAGAGACCCATTGTTATGGCGGCATGCGGGTCGCCCGCTTCAATCTGTCCTGGATCCTTCAGGGCGAAGCTACCGGCGACGGCGAAGTGCCGGACTGGGTACGGCCGTAGATCCCCCCTTTCAAACTATGGTTGTAAGAGAAAGGAAGGCTGGCCCTCTGCGGGACGGGAAGAAGCGGTATTCCGTTTACTTTTTCCGTGTTGGACTAAACGGCTATCGCCGTAGGGTATAGAAGTCTTTGACGCACAGTTCGGTCTGTACTTAATCGATGGTTTTTGTGTAACCTCCTTTGAAGAATGCCCGCACAGGGCGGGCATCCAACCGTAGTCTGGGCACGTATTCTGCGCCCATAAAATAGGAGGTCACGGAAATGACCAACACTATTAAAGAGCAATTTGTGTCGGATATGCAACTTGCGGGTTTGGCGGTGGGTTCTCAAAAGCGCTACCTTGGGTGCGTCAATACCTTTTTCCAGGAGACGTGGCTTTCGCCGGATTCGGTAACGGAGCGCGAGGTTCAACAGTTTTTCATCTCGCTTCGCGAGAAGGATGTGGCGGGCGAGACCTTTCGGGGCTATCGCTTTGCGTTGGCTTTTTTCTTTGAGCATACGATGCAACGCGATTGGGCCTTTTTCAAAAAAAAATCAAGGCGCCCG
>JAKLHG010000030.1 GCA_022710255.1 Candidatus Hydrogenedentota bacterium | reverse complement strand
GTCGTCCAGAATCTGGATTTCCATGCCCACGTATGCCGCGTTGCCTTCTAGGGGCGCGCGAATACCCACGCCATTATTCGCGCCCGGGGTCAGTTTAAACTCAAACCGGAACACAAAATCGGAATACTCCTTCTCCGTATAAATGTTGCCGCCGGGTTTACAAACCATGCTGCCGTCTTCCACGGCATAGCCGTTCGTATCGCCGACCCATCCTGCCAGGTCTTTACCATTGAAGATAGGAACGAAACCGTCCTCGCAGGCGTCCCCGGCGGCGGCATTACCGTTCCATACAGCAAAACCTAGCAGTGCGGCCGTTGAAATAAAAAGGCAGAGGGGGAGTGTTTTCATAGCACGTACCTTATAGTAGAGAACACTTTCACTGGAAACATAAAATGATGCTGTCGCGACGCTGGCGCAATGCAACCACGCGAACGGGTGTATTATGACACGACAGCCGGGTCGTCGCAACATGCCGACCTGCCTGAGAGATGGACTTTAGCCTAATCGGGCTGAATACCGGTGCGAGTCAGGTTCATCCACTGTATATTACTGCGGGATGACGCGGTTGTGATACGTCGGCCCGGTTCTCCAAGGGTTTGAAAACCACCATTCCCTATGGTAGTATTTCCTTCACTTACTCCGTAAGGACCAGTGAATTGAGCCTCCAAAGATATATACGGGGGATATTGGTGTTCCATTCGATATGCATTCCTGTGCACATCGCTTGCAATTATATCGATTCCAAGATAAATCGTTCCCACAAACTGCAGGAGACAACGTATGGAAACCATTGAAGTCAAAAATCCCGCTACCGGAGAGATACTATATACCCTTTCAGAGTGCCCGGAAGAAGAAGTGCAGGCTTCCTTCGAACGGGCCCGGGACGCCTATGAGGTAGTCCGGAAAATGACGGTGCGCGAACGGGTGGAGGAAGCGGGCAAGTTGCGGCGGTATATGGTTGAGCACAAAGAACGCATGGTGGAACAAATCTGCCGCGAAACCGGAAAAAGCCGCACCGACGCCTTGATGGCGGAAGTGTACTCGTCCTTGGACATGATACGATATTACGAAAAAAACGCGGAGCGTATCCTGCGGGAACAAAAAGCACCTACCCCGATGGTGCTGTTTCCAAAGCAATCGCGGATTTGGTTTGAACCCCTCGGTCCCGTGCTGGTCATCGCCCCGTGGAACTACCCCTTTGTGCTGAGTTTTCAGCCAGTGATTTCGGCGTTTCTGGCGGGGAATTCGGTCCTGTTGAAATCCTCGAGCTATACCCCGATAAAAGGGTTATACGAAGACATGTTGGAAGGATCGGGTTTTGTTAAAGACGCCATACAGATTATTTACGGAACGCGGGCGACGGGAAAACGGTTAATAGACCTGAAACCCCGAAAGGTATTTTTTACGGGAAGCGTGGGGGCGGGGCGCAAGATTATGGCCCAGGCCGCGGAACACCTGATTCCGGTGGAACTTGAACTGGGCGGCAAAGACCCGATGCTTGTATTCGAGGACGCGGATTTGGGACGGGCAGCCACCGGCGCCCGCTGGGGTGGAATGGTCAACAGCGGACAAACCTGTACGTCTGTCGAGCGCATTTATGTGCAAGAGAAGGTCTATGAGAAATTTCTCGCGCTGATGAAGGAAAAATTAGAAGGACTCCGGACGCTGGAAGGCCGCACCGGTGATGCGAATGAACCTGAACTGGAAATGGGGTGCATGACAACGGATTTCCAGGTAAAGACGGTCACGGAACAAGTGGAGGAGGCCGTTCAGCAGGGAGCGCGCCTCATCACGGGCGGCCGTTGCGCACCCGGAACGCATAAATACGCCCCAACCCTGGTGGCCGATGTGACGCCGGATATGCGGATTGCAACGGAAGAATCATTCGGGCCGGTGATGGCCGCAGCCAAATTCCGGACCGAAGAGGAAGCCATCGCCCTGGCCAACGCGTCACCCTACGGCCTGAGCGCCAGCGTCTGGAGCGCGGACCTGGACCGTGCGGTACGCGTGGCGCGCGCCCTTGAAACCGGGAACGTCTCCATTAACAACGCCCTGGCCACGCAAGCCAATTCGGCCCTTCCCTTCGGTGGAGTCAAGGACAGCGGTTTTGGACGATATAAGGGCACATTCGGCCTATACTCATTTTGTAATGTCAAGTCAGTGCTGCTGGACAAAGGTACTCTAGGCCCGGATTTACATTGGCATCCCTATTCCCGTGAAAAGTATGCTCTCTTTTCACGGTTGCTGGAAGCTTTCTACAGGGATACAAAGCCGGCGTGGCTGCGACTTTCCCTGTTGGTCTTCAATTTGATGCGGCTGAACAGGCGCGGGTAGGGTGCAATTTCGGGAACATTAATCTTGAGTTTAGTTATGATACTTGGGAGTACCGTAAATATCTATCGTATACTTTCTGATTTTCTGACCTCATCGGAATTGCGAATGGCACTCGTAACAGACAAAAAAAACGGAGCGAAAAAGGACTGATGACAAAATAGCCATGAGTAACCCAAGAATACAGGAACTTTGCATAGATTGGCCATTTCGTTGTCTGTCCCTTTTTTGCGGTCTGTACGAAGAGGACTCTAAAAAACAGTGCCAACATGAATTCCGAAATATCATTATCAAACCCGGTCGAGGTCAGGAAGTCTGAATTTTGTAAACTGACCTTGGAATTGCCGTCGATTATAGGAGATGAACAATGAGTTTCCACCTTTTCCGACCGTTGAAAGGCTTTACCTGGGTCGTTCTGCTCGCCGGCGTTTCCGCGCAGGCGGCGCAATTCACTCCCCTTACGCCCCTTCCCTCGCCGCAAATTGATGCAAGCGCCCCGGCCTATCCCGGCGGCAACTTTAACGCCGGCCGCCTGCTTGATGGCGATGTGAAGACCGAATACGCCACCGATGGAAAAGGCACAAACACCTTCGTCGAATTCCGCTTTCCCGAAGAGGTACCTGTGGCCGCATTCAGACATGTCGATAGGAACGATCCCGCCACCATCGCAGCTTCGAAGCTTGTCTTCATGGACGACCGGGGAACGGTTTTGACGTCGGTTGCTGTCACGCATGCCGGACTCCCGGCCGCGCAAACGGTCTTCATGCTTCCGTCGCCCGTTACGGCGCAGCGCGTGAAATGGCAGGTGACACAACTCGGTTTCCAAAATTACGGCACAGTCGGCGGTGCGGAACTCGCCTTCTTCACCGCCGGTGCGCCCGAAGCCACGCCCGTACGCGACACCATAACGGTCAACCAGTTTCCCATACTCTCCACTTCCGCCGCAGGCCCTGTACAGACCCTGCACCTGACCATAACACATCCCTATGCGGAACCAGCGGATGCCGTGCTGCATCTTGACGGCGCGGAACCGCACCCGCTGCGCCTGGAATTCGGCACGCAGGAACTGGCGCTCATGGTTCCCGCAGTGGCATCGGAGACGGTGACGGTCGTCGATCTCGAGGTCGCGGGCGCGCGTGTGGGGCAAACCGAGGTGTCTCGCAAGCCCGTACGCCCCCTGACGGTGTACGTGCTGCCCCATTCTCACACGGATATCGGCTATACGGAAATTCAAACGGATATCGAAGACAAGCAGGTTCAGAATCTGCTTGCTGGCATGGAAATCGCCCGCCAAACCGCGGACTATCCCGCCGGGGCGCGGTTTGTGTGGAATGTCGAGGTGCTGTGGGCCGCAGACCTCTTTCTGAGGCGGCTGGGCGAGGACGCGCGGCAACAGTTTTTTGAAGCCGTGAAAGCCGGCCAGGTCTCGCTCAACGGCATGTACCTCAACGAGTTGACCGGCCTCTGTCGCCCTGAAGAATTGCTGCGCCTTTTCAAAATGGCCGCAGAGATGGGCGAGCGGACCAGCGTTCCCGTCGAGGCGGCGATGATCAGCGATGTGCCCGGCTATACCTGGGGCACCGTGAGCGCCATGGCGCACGCTGGTATCCGGTATTTCAGCGTCGCACCCAACTATTTCGACCGCATCGGGGACATCCTGGTGCAGTGGGAGAACAAGCCTTTTTACTGGGTAGGGCCGGACGGGCGTTCGCGCGTGCTTGTCTGGATACCCTTCTGGGGCTACGCCATGTCGCACCGATATCACGCGATGACGCCGCAACTTGTCGAAGACTTCTGTAACGGCTTGGCCAAACGCGATTATCCCTACGAAGTCGCTTACGTCCGCTGGGCCGGTATCGGCGACAACGCCGTGCCCGATCCCTCGATTTGCGATTTTATCCGTGACTGGAACGAAACACACGTCTCCCCGAAATTTATCATCAGTTCGACCGCAGAAGCCTTCCGCGCCTTCGAAGCGCGCCACGGCGCCGAACTGCCGAGCGTGGCAGGCGACTGGACCCCGTACTGGGAGGATGGCGCAGGATCATCCGCGCTTGAAACCGCCATGAACCGGGCCAGCTCAGACCGTCTCGCGCAGGCGGAGACGGTCTGGGCGTTGACAAATCCCCGGGACTATCCCCGCGCCGCCTTTGAAGACGCGTGGCGCAATGTGCTGCTCTACTCCGAACACACCTGGGGGGCGTGGTGCAGCATCAGCGACCCGTTCCGCCGCGAAACGCGTGAGCAGTGGGCTATCAAGCAATCCTACGCTGCCGCCGCCGACCGTCAGTCGCGCGATCTCCTCAGCCGTGCCCTTGCCCAGTTTAGCGGCGCGGCCGTCCCCAACGCTATCGATCTTGTCAACACCGCATCCTGGGCGCGCAGCGAACTCGTCGTGCTGCCGAGATTCCTCTCCGAAGGCAAAGACCGCGTTGTGGAGGAGGACGGGCGCCCCGTACCTTCGCAACGGCTGCGCAACGGCGAACTGGTCATGCGGGCAACGGACATGCCGCCCCTGGCCGCGCGTCGGTATTTCCTGCAGCAGGACGCGCCCCACACGGACAAAACAGCCGCCTCGGCCGATTCCGAGAATGCCACGCTGGACAACGGCATCATACGCCTGCGTGTGGACAAACAGACCGGCGGCATTGCCGAGCTCTACCTCAACGGGCTCGAAGCCAATATCGTCGACAATGCCGACGGGCAGGCCTTGAATGAGTACCTGTACTTCATTGGAGACGACCCGTCAGAAGCCGGGCGGGCCGGGAAAGTCCGTATCCACACAGGTGAAACCGGGCCCCTGGTCGCCTCGCTGCTGGTCAAATCCGACGCCCCGGGCTGCCACGCGCTTGAGCGCGAGATCCGCCTCACGGCCGGACAGGATGTTGTTGAGATTATCAACAAGGTCGACAAGCAACGCCTGACAGCACCTCGCTACCACGCGCCCCGGGCCAAAGAAAGCCTCAACTTCGGGTTTCCCTTCGCGATACCCGGCGGCCAGTTGCGCCTGGAGGTGCCCTTCGGCGTCATCCGTCCCGACGCGGACCAGATTCCGAGCGCGTGCAAGAATTGGTTTACCGTAAGTCGCTGGGCCGACGTGTCGAACGATCAGTTCGGCGTCACGTGGGTGACGCTTGACGCGCCGCTCGTGCAGGTGGGCGGCCTGACGGCCAACCTTCTGAACTCGCAAACCAACCCAGAGGTCTGGCGCAAAGAAGTGGGCCCGACACAAAAGATTTATTCCTGGGCCATGAACAACCACTGGGGTACAAACTACCGCGCATTTCAGGAAGGGCCGCACGTCTTTCGCTTCCTGCTCCGCCCCCATCGCGGCTACGATCCGGCCGCCGCCGCAAGGCTTGCGATTGCCGCCGGCCAGCCGCTGCTGCCCATAGCGGCCCGGGAAGGGCAAGCGATGGCATCTCCGCCTCTCGGACTATCGCCGCCCGACATTCTCGTCTCCGGGCTTAAACCCAGCGATGACGGCCAGGGGCTCATCCTGCGCCTTTGGAACGCTTCGGCACGGGACACCCGGGCGGACATCACCGGACACGAGGTGGCACCGTGGAAGATCTGGCGGAGCGACATCAGCGAGCGGCCGCTCGAGGCTCTCGCGGGACCGGTAAGCATGCCCCCATGGGGTATAGTGTCCCTGCGCGCAGAATAACGGAGAAGCGCGGAATGACCCCCGGGGTGCCGCAATAACCGGCCGCGCAATAAAGAATACAAATCCCTATAACCACGTGTTGTCCATATCTCCACTCCAGCCACTTACTTGTTCTTGCGGTAAACAAGTACGGCCGACTTCGGTTTTTCACGCAAAACAATCTCGACGCCCTCTTCGAGGAGTTGCCTTCCTGTCGTTTCCGTGACATCGGAGGTATCCAGATTCGTCAGTGTGTAGGATGCGTCAACTTCTACGCCATGCAGCGTTACACGCAGTGACTCCTCAGCGCTATTTTCCCGGCGAAATGCCTGGACCATGCCTTCGCCGCGTTCCGGACAGTCGAACTGCCAGGCCATCCATACGGTGTCTTCCAGGCTGTAGGGGGTCAGCGGATAGAAATCGCCAAATAAATACTCCTTCACCAGGCGCCACTCTCCGACCATGCGAAGATAGTCGGTCCAATCGAGTCCCGCCTGTCTTGGCGCCGGGCGGGCAAGGGCAAAGCGCGGGCACCAAAGGCTTCTTGCCGTGTAGTCGTCCCTGTCGGGCGCGCCGCTTCCAAAGTAGGGAATCCACTGGGCCAAACCGTAGGTCTGGCATTGTTGCGTGTACTTCGGCTCGCCAAGGTAATCACTGCGTAGCAACGGCAAGCCGCGACGGAGCGTCTCGAGGTCATTGCGGCGGCCACCGCTGGCGCAACTGTCTATCGGCATGTTCGGGTGACGCCGGAGCAATTCATCCCAATAGGCAAGGTAACCCTGCACGTGCAGGTTCTCGCTCATACCCTGCCGGTCGGGCGTATCCGCGTTACGCCAGAACACCAGCGGGTCCATATTGAAATCCTGCCGGTAAAGATCGATGCCCTGCTCTGTCAGCATCCGGTCAATGTGTTCAGTGAGCCATTGGCGCGCTTCCGTATTGCCGAGGTTCAACAAATGGACATCCGTACCGGCATCCTTCCCGTTGAAAAGCCATTCAGGGTGCGTATCCGCCAGCCACGTGCCGGGTGACACGCGCTCGGGTTCAAACCACACGCTGAATTTCACGCCCTTGGAGTGGACATAGTCGGCGACTTCCTTGAGCCCTTTCGGGTAACGTTCCAGATCGATCTCCCACGTGCCGACCTTCGGCCACCCCGTATCGCCACACGGATACCAGCCCGCGTCAATGACCCACAGGTCCGGTTTCGCGCCCGCATCGATATAGGCCGCGGCGTACTTGATCTCATCGGCCGCGTTGCTCCGCAGGCCCGGATAGAAATCCGTGGTGCACATGATGAGAATCGGCGGCATGGGCTTTCCGCCGGGCTTGGGCGTGTTGTGGGCCAGCATCCACCGCCGCCAGAGATTCTGTGACCGCGCGCTGTCCGAACCTTTCCAGAACAGCAACGCCATCAATGGTGTCCGAATCTCCTCGCCGGGCTTCAGACGCAGGTGTGTCACCTCCTGGCCGGCTACGGTCTGCAAAGCCCTCGCCCCGTCGCGCGTGAAACGCATTGCCCACTGTCCGGGCCAGCCAATCGCAAGAATCACCCCGCCCCCGGGCATGGCGAGGTTGTAACAGGGAAACGCCTTGTTCGTGGGGCGTCCGCCCTCGGGCGCAAACTTCTGAACCACATTCGGGCCCAGCATTATTTCATACGGCTCATAACTGTCCGGAACGCAATAATCTCCCTTGATGCCTCTCAAAACGAATTCTCCACCCTCCGTGCGTTCCCATCGGACATCGAGTCCCTGGATATTTTCGATGAGCGGCGTGTCCGTCGTCCCCGTATTGCGCAGATAGACGGTCCATTCAACGACTGGAAAATCGCCATAGGAGACAGACACGCAACGCACTTCTATCCCTGTTTTCGCATCGGTCCACCGATGTGTTCGTTTTGTCCGGATATCGTCGAGGTTGCTTTCCTCCTGGGTAAATGTGCAGGCTGCGAGCACTTCGCGTGACGGTTTGCCGTCATACAGGAACGAGAACACAGGCCCCGCGCTCGGATCCCCCGTCAGCGCCGTTGCGGCCCAGCGTTGCGCTTCGGCCATTTCGTCTGCCGTCGGAGAAACGGTCCAAGCGCATGGGAGACAGCAGTTCACAAAACAAGCAAGAACAACAAACAACCCTCTCTGGCGCATGCCTCAAATCTCCTTCCTGTTTTCCTTGTTTAGTTTATTTCTGACCTGATAATTCCATGAGTATACGTTCCAATCCCCGCAATAGCAAGCGCCGCATTCGACCGGCATCATCAGCGCACATTGCATCGCAGGTATGTGACCTGCGCCAACAACTGGAAGACACTGTGATATACCGATTTAAAAAGCGTTTTACTTTCATGGTTCCTTATCCAGAACCGCATCAAGGAAACAATCTCCGGCCATGAAAGAAGGCCTGTCGATTTTCCCCCGTACGTCTGTGGTATCATCGGGAAGCACCGAAGAATACAGAGCGGATTACACGTTTCGAGGAAAGAAGATGCACCGCGACCATCATAACGCCAAACGGCATAGCCACGTTTTCGATCAGGACCGGAAACGCCCCGGCGAACGTCGCACCTTGATCGTCATTGCCATTACCGGCGTGATGATGGTCATTGAAATCGTCGCGGGCATACTTTTCGGGTCGATGGCGCTGCTTGCCGACGGTCTTCACATGGCCTCACACGCGGCAGCACTGAGCATAAACGCCTTCGCATATGTCTATGCGAGAAAGCACGCGACCGATCCCCGATATAGTTTCGGAACGGGAAAGGTTAACGCCCTGGGCGGCTTCAGCGGGGCACTGCTGCTGGCACTTTTTGCCCTGCTCATGGCGTGGGAAAGCGCCCGCAGGATGCTCAGCCCGGTGGAAATCGTTTTCAACCAGGCCATCCTTGTAGCCTTTCTTGGCTTGATTGTCAATGGGATATGTGTCATTATCCTTGGCGGAAACGGCCATCAGCACGACCATTCACATCCCGATGGGCTTCACGATGCGCGGGAAAACCATCAGCACGACCATAACCTGCGTTCCGCATACCTGCACGTGCTTGCCGATGCCCTTACATCGGTACTCGCGATTCTTGCCTTGTTCGCCGGCAAATATCTTGGCCTGGTCTGGATGGACCCGTTGATGGGTGTTGCCGGTGCGTTTCTCGTCGCCCGATGGTCCATCGGCCTTTTGCGTGCAACCGCCGCTGTTCTCCTGGACCACCAGGGCCCGGAGGCCATCCGGCGGAGCATACGAGAAAGCATCGAAAGCGATCCAAACAGCACTGTCGCGGATCTTCACCTGTGGTCAATCGGACCGAATATCCACGCCGTAATGCTTACAATTGTATCCTGCACGCCGCAGACGCCCGATTACTACAAACAACGCATTCCGCAACAGCTGGGACTGGAACACATCACCGTTGAAGTTCACCAGTGCCTTCCTTCCCATACCCCTGAAGCGGAATAAACCAGTTACAGAGCACAACGGACACCGGCATTGCCCGCGACCCAACCACACCGAATCTATTCAAATGAGAGAGAGAACGGCTATTATGAATCCTGCCGGGGGGTGTGGTAAGTTTAGAATCGTATTACTACTTGGATAGGTTGTCCGGTTCAACGAGGAACAAATCTATGAGGCCCTACAGTCGCCGCGATTTCCTGACGGCCCTTGGCTGGGGAACACTTGCCGCATCGGGCGTCCAAAGCGTTTGGGGCGCGCCGATTCATGAAGGGAGCCAAATTGTCGAAGCGGGAAAGAGCATTTCTCGCGGCGGTCCCGCGATTCTGGAAAATGGCGCGGTGGTCCAACCGCGCCGGGAGATTCCGGTGCTGCGGGAAACCGACGTTCTGGTGGTCGGCGGTGGCACGGCAGGCGTGGTGGCAGCGCTCGCGGCCGCACGCGCAGGTGTCCGCGTAACCCTGGTGGAACGGTACGGCTGTTTCGGCGGCCTGTGGACGGCCGGACTGGTGCTGATTGTGTTGTCCACCCATGTCCGTGTCGGCGGCAAACACCAGAAGATGGTGCATGGCATCGGCGATGAGATGCTCGCGCGCATCGCGGCCATGCGCCACGGCGCGGTCAATTATGGCCCGGACAGCAAACAAGACACGACCACGGACCCGGAAGTAACCAAGTACGTGATGGCGTCTATGCTTCGGGAGGCCGGGGTTGACATCCTGCTCAACGCCTGGGTGACGAATGCCGTCATGGATGGCAACGTAATACGGGGCGTTCTCTTCGAAAGCAAGTCGGGCTGCCTGGCCGTGAAAGCCAAACAGGTGGTGGACGCCACGGGTGACGGGGATGTGTTTGACGCAGCCGGCGCCGAAAGCGTGCCTCATATCCACCGCATCGGCCTAGTCCATCGCCTGGGCAATGTGCCGCCAACGTTAGATTCGAAATCGCTGAACCTCGGTTCAGTGACCCCGGTGCCGGGCGTGCGCTGGGTGAACATGCAGGGGCCACAGGGCGATTGCCTGGACATTGAAACCCTTACCCAGTGCGAACTCGACGGGCGCGAGGCTATATGGCGCCGGGTGAAGGAGATACAGGAAAGCGCCGGCGGCGAACAGGTGTTTGTCCTCGATGTAGCGTCCCAGTTGGGCGTGCGCGCGTCGCGCACCCTTGCGGGTATGGAAGAATTGCGTCTGGAGGACTGGAAACAGGAAAAACAGTATCCGGACGTAATAGGCATCGGCGGTGATTATGAGTTCATCCCGGGACGGGGCTGTCCCATTCCCTATGGTGTCCTGGTGCCTAACAGTATAGACAACCTGCTTGCGGCGGGACGCTGCGTGGCGGCGGACAACACCATGCTCAACTATACGCGCCTCATCGCGCCCTGCATGCTTACAGGTCATGCGGCTGGCGCGGCGGCGGCCCTGGCGGTCACAAGCAACGTGGCGCCCCGCGAGGTGGAGGTGCCGGTGTTACAGGACATGTTACGACAACAAAAGGCCTACCTGGGATGAAAGGCCCGAAAAAACGCACCGTTGCCAGAATAGCCCTGCTTGTTGCCCTCCCCGTGATCGCCTTGTGGTCATTCCCGAGGGCGCTTGGCGTCTTCCTGCCGATGCTCAGCCCTTTCCTGGGCCTGACCTCGGTAGTGGCCACACGCACGGTGGGAATCGCCCTGGCAGGCACGCTGCCCATGACAGCGCTCCTCATCTGGCGGCGTCGCTTCTTCTGCCGCTATCTGTGTCCCGTGGGGTGGGTCAGCGAAACCTGCGGCAAGATGAGTCCGCAACCCTGGCGCGGGTATATGCGCCTCCCCCGCCTGGGTCAAGGCGCGGTCCTGTTCACCCTCGGCGGCGCACTGGCCGCGGTCCCGTTCTTTCTGGTGCTGGATCCCCTCGCACTGTTTATCGGCACCGTGGGCACAACAGCCTATTGGGGATACGGCCTTTGTTTTGCCGGCGTTGTGTTAATAAGCCTTCTTTTCCCCGGCCTCTGGTGCGTGCGGTTGTGTCCGCTGGGCGCCTGTCAGGATCTGGTCGCTGACCTGAAGAATCTGGCTGGGCGAAACCGATCCGGAGGAACCACCGTGGTTACGGACGCCGGACAAGTTCCCCGGCGTATCTTCCTGGGCCTCTGCGGCGGCGCCGCCACGGCAACGCTTGTGAACCATCTGCCGGTGGCCGGGGATACGGTTCCCCTGCGTCCGCCCGGGGCCGTGGATGAACTCACCATGCGCGCCCTGTGCGTTCGCTGCGGCAGCTGCGTGCGCGCGTGCCCGGAAACCATCCTCCATTCCGACCTGACGCCGCCTGACCTTACAGGATTGCTTCTACCTGTGGTGCGGTTTAAGGCCGGTCACTGTCGCGATGATTGCGCCCGTTGCGGCGAAGCCTGCCCCACGGGTGCCATCGCCTGCCTGCCCGTTGAGGAAAAGAATGAACGCAAAATCGGCCTTGCCATCGTTGAGCACGAGGCCTGCTTGCTTGCCCGGGAAATCGAATGCGGCGTCTGTGCCGCCGTTTGCAGGCGCGGCGCCATATTTCAGGACTTTTCAAAAGACAGCTATACCGCCTCCATACGCATTGATGCGAAACGGTGCAACGGCTGCGGCGCCTGTCTGCCCATCTGCCCGCCACGAGCAATTCGCGTAAAAGTTCCTCTCTGTTCGGACTCCAGCGGGCATAACCCAAGGGCGACCGCGCGCACGCTTCGTCAATGGTCTCTTCGAGCAGGGTTGTGAGCCCTGTGATCGCCTCCGTTGCATTGGCGTTGGCCGGGTCCAGCCATTCTCTCAGCGCTTCCGAACGCAGAAGCGCGGCTGTAATCTGTTAACATACGCCGTCGTGTATTTCATTTCCAAGCCTGCGCCGTTCGTCATCGGTAATGCGGGCCACTTCATGCTCCAGCCGACGTCGCTCACGCATCTCCTCTACAAGCCTGCGACAGGCGACGTTTCGGTCAGCCAAGGATTGCATCAGCATGTCGTGGAACCGGTCCAGCAACACCATGACTTGCAACAGGACGGCCATCAGGGCAATCCCCTGAAACCACACGAAGGCCGGCGACTCAGCTTCTTGTCCTCCCTCAGGAACAAGCGCGCCGAGCAGTATTGAAGATGTGCTCAGGAAAGGAACGAACAGGAGGACCAGGATGCTAATTCCCGTGGCCGGGCGTCCCTTGTCTCTTATGACGACAGATTGAAAACAGGGAACAAGCGTAAGCACCCTGATATAGTTTCCAGACTATTTTCAGGAATCGGTGTTCATCAGACTTTCATGGGGCCAATACCCAACACAACGGCGGCGCGGCGCCTTCGTCATAAACATAGTATTCGCCGTTCTGCCACAGGTAAGCCGCCCGTATGGCGTAGCCAATGGGATTGGTGCCCTGTTGCCAGCCGGTAAGATAGCCGATGGCTTCTCCCAACACGATGCGGAAGTCCGCGTTGCTATCCGCCGGATGGGGAAGCGCCGGACCGGTGGCAATGCAAAGGCTCCTGTCGGCATATAGTGAGTATGGTACGCTGTCGGATACTTGCAGGGAATCACCGTCGCCATCGGGGGAATTGGACCACAGGAACCAGCAGGACGCACCGCCCACCCCCATGATGGAAATCCATCCATTGCTCAACGAGACCTGTTCGGGCAGCGCCGCTACATATTCCTTGAACGTATAGGCGCCCTGTCCCAGCAGCCCCGTATCAGTAACCAGGGGCTGCACAAGCATTTCCTTTACCAACGCTCCCGGCGCCCCTGCATCATCCGCATACAACGCGATTTGGAATACATCCGGTTCCGGCCGATCACATTCAACGAAACCCGGCATCCATTCCAAATCGATGCCCCACCAGCGCAGGGCCGTAATGGGTCCCGTTAACCCGGAGAAATTTTCAAAACACTTGTATGGGGAAACATCACTGCTGGTATTTGCCGCCCAGGAACCCTCCACCGGCATATAGGGCCGTTGCGCGAAAGTGGTTTTGTCTATGCAGGAAGCGTGGACCAGCAGCGACACCTCCACCGTTGCGATGCCGCCGGCGTCACTCTTGAAACCCGCCGTGAAAGCTTCCAGTGAATTCAAAGGCCGGCCGGCCGCGTCGGCGGTGATGTCCACGGTTGCCGTTGCGCCGGGCGCCAGCGTTCCTGCGGCCGGGCTGAGGGTCAGCGGAGACGCGCCCCGAAGCCACAGCACGGCATTGCGGAACAGTTGCGCCACATCTCCTGAATGACGCGGATCTGACCCCGCGATAAACAGGTTAATCCCCACGATACTGGCACCCTTGGTCGCCACCATGGGGAGGTCCCCGGTCCAGGAGGCAACGAGCACCGAACCATAGACCAACGAAACGTTCCAATTGTAAAAATTCTCAAGGGCGGTAATGCCTGCCATAATCGGATGGGCGGCGTCATAGGCCCCCAGTGTTCGGGTCGCGTAGGTGGAGGTCGCATCCGCACTGAAAGCCATATACCCCCCCGTCAGAAAACGGCCCGCTATATTCCAGCCTACACCGGAGGTGACCGCCGCGTGAATGACCTTGCCGCCCGCGTCCACATAGTCGGCAAGCACATTTCCTAGAGCGGCCCCGTCCAGAAAACTATAGTTGCTGGCGACCAGCACAACGTCATACTTCAAGAGCGTTGCCAGGTCGGGGTTTTCATAGCGCGCGTTTAGATAATCCACGACGCCGATGCCTGTCACGCTGCGCAGTGCTTCCAAAAATGGCCCCGGACTATCCGCGCACACGAACAAGACCCGGGCGGTTCCCGATGTCCAGGAGATCGGAAAGTCCAGGGTATTTTCCAGGGTGATCTGTTGCGTTTCCACCCCATCGGCAGGGACGGCGAAATCCAGCGTCGCGGGAGAAACGCTAAGGGAGGCCCCGCTTGCCCCGTTCAGCAAATATATTTCGTTTTCATATAACTCGATCATGTCATTCTTACCGTCGCTGTCGCCATCCTGGTCTACAACACCGGGGATAAAGGCGTTCAAAAGGATGCGCCCGGTTTGATTGATGACTAAGGCCGCCTCGTTCGGTTCCTCCGAAACGGTAAATCCTGCCGCTGCCGTACCGGTAGTCGTGCCGATGCGGGCACCGTCTACCGAACAGGGGTTGATAAAAGAAGCCAGGTCCGGCACCGTGTTCGGCGTAGTGAACAACGGGGACGGATTCCATACGTAGACTGGCAGGGGGCTATCATAGTTTTCGCCGACAGTAACTCCCAGAGCATTTATGACAAAAGGTTCATCCGTGTGCTCTTTTAGTTCATAGCTGGAAAAGATAATGCGGCCCTGTAGGCTGTGATAATCGTACAGCGCGTCATAAACACCGTCTGATATAGACGGAGAATAGTTT
>JAKLHG010000003.1 GCA_022710255.1 Candidatus Hydrogenedentota bacterium | reverse complement strand
TCAGGGGCTATTTGGCAGTCAGTCCCTTCTTTACTCAGTCTCTGTGTTTTCACAAAAAGTGCCATTGTATATTCCGACGAATTCAGGAAGTCTGAAATTACGGGAGTGGTGTTGCTCCACAGGCATGTACGGCGGAGGAACTATTATCTCTTGCGCAGGCCCTTGACTGGTGACGGCCTTCAGGGGCATGGGTTAACCGTTGCGGGCCTCGGTTGCCACACCCATAGCGGAGACGAGCGGCAAGCGCAACCACGTCATCTGACGAGTACGAAACGGCCTTCTTTTCTACAAGAACCAGGTTCCTTTTCATTACACCGGATATGACCAGGAACGTCGTCTCTGCGTAGTCGAACGCGCAAACCTTCCGGCACATCTTGGAAGGTACGCCTGTGTAAGCATTACTTGCCCAAGTTGAAGGTATTCAAGCGATAGGTGGTCCGGGAATCGAACGGCATAATACGCAGGGCATTGAATCCCGCGTTGCGCGCCGAAGGGGGGGCTTGCAGGCAGGTGTTCCCGGGCTCAATGCCCGTCACATCAAGGGGAGACGGCGGCATATTCGGTAGAAGCCCAACGATTTCCGTGTCTTGCATAAAAAGCAGGTAATACGGACCGCCTTCAACTTCCAGTTCCAATTCGCCGTCATATCGGCTGTCCTGCCAGGAAAGCGCGAGGCCGCCTTTTTCAAACGCTACGGGCGTCTCCAGCCGGGGGGGAGCGGAACCTTTCTCTTGGGTTGGCAAAACAATACGCCTCAGGTTCGGGAAACGGTACCGCTCCTTGTCGATAAGAGGATCATAGGCGCCCCATTGAAAACGAAGCACTGTCATGAAGCGTTCTGTTGAAAACAAGGGGCCGCGGGTGACCAGAGCCAACTGGTCGTAATAGGCTGCAAGGTTCGGGTCTTCCAGTCTATTTTCCCCGCTAGCCAAGGTCTCTTTATACCCGTCGGGTACGTGGCGTCGAAAATGGCCGGTACGCCATTTGGGGGCGTAAATCATGGGGAGGCGTGCAAGCAACGGATCGCTCAACGCATACACGTCGATGACATGCACTTCGGGCCCGGCCAGATAGCCCGACATGCCCGTAGTGTCGCGTTCAACCACCTGGAAAGCATTCGCGCCGCCCGAGAGTTCACGTTTAGGCTCGGAAGGTCTGGCGCTTCCCGGCTTCGAATATCCGGGGGCGGCCGACCCCGTTTTCCGGTAATAAAAGGCGCGTTCATCGGCTATCATAAAAGCATCAAGTATATCATCATGGCCCTGACCGTATTGAGGGCCGCTCAGCAGGGGAGAATGGGGCGTTGCCATCCCGATCAGTACCGCCGCAATCGTCAGACCGATACCCGTCTTGGGGCCAATCCGTACAGGCATCCGTATCAAGAGCAGTACACTGAAAAACAGGGGCGGTGTCAGGAACCGGCCGCTCATGAAGTCCCCGCCAATGCGGACGATATAGACAAGATAAAGCACAATGCCCAATGCGGCCGGAATACGCTTCCGCTGCCTGAAAATAAAGGGGAAACACAGGGCTGTCACAATCACGATCAACGTCAAGGGGTCCCGCGTCAGCGAGTTTTGCAGGTAGCGCAAGCCCTGCATCCAAAGTTCCCCGGCGGGGATGCCCGTGCCCAGTTTGGCATAGGCCGTGTTGGGAAAGAGAAACCCGTAATAGAACAGGGAAAAGGCGAACCAGGCAACCAGGGGCATTAAGCCGAGGGCTACGATCGCGAGTGCCCGGCGGTCCCGGAACCGGCTCCATGCATGCACAAGACAGGGGAATACCAGAAGCCCGAGGTCCAGGCGGGTCAGCATGGCAAAGGCACCCGCCATAGATACGCCGAAAAGCCATTTATGGCTGCGTTCCGCCCGCGCGTACAAAAAAAGAAAAACGAACAGAAGCACATGGGACAACGGATTTTCGAGTCCCGAGGATGAGTAATCCACGAACGCCCGGGAAAACAGTAACACCGTCAGCAGAGGTATCCCCATATAGGGTTCACGACGGGTAACCCAGCCTATTCCAGCCAGGGTAATCAGCGTCAGCGCCACGGAAATGCCGAGGGCCGTGTAATAACATTCGCCGCTGAGCAGGAAACCCGCTGACAACAGGAAAAACCACAAGGGATGAGTGAAGGACTGTACCCGTTCGGCAATATTCCAGCGCATGCCGTGGCCGTTGATAAAATGGTCCACGGTACGGAACGTGATATAAGCGTCATCACACAACCATGCAGTCCGATACAGCACCCATGAAAAGACCGCCAGAAGAAGTACGATGACACCAATTCCCATCCATTGTTCCCATTTTACACGCATAAATTCCTTTCTTGCGCTGCGGCACTACACGTATATGAAAATCACCCCAATGCTTAATTCTATCTATGCACCCATGTCGGGCACAAGAATTTCTGGACTTTTCGGGCAAACAGGTATATGATAAAGAGTGGCACGATGTGTATAATTAAAATGCGGTACTCTTTGGGTATGATTGGGCACATACAGACAAGGAGTAATAGCGTATGTCAGGTTACAGGGAAAAGCGCGGACAAATACGCAGCGTGGTTCCAATGCGCGTCGAAGTGCGCCTCGAAAGCGGTGTTCTGGTTGAAGGACGCGCCGCGAACATCAGCATGAACGGGCTCTTTTTTCTCACGGAGTTTTCCCTGCCGCTGGGCTGCGGGGTTCGGGTGTATCTCACCCATGAGGACAGGCCCAATGAACATATCGTCTGCAGCGGCAAAGTGTCCCGTCTTGGTGACTGGGGTATCGCGATCGCCTTCGACCAAATAAATCCGGCTCACATGGAGATTTTGTACCGGTATATACGGTATAATGGCGCAAGCGCCTCCCGCTGAGAAACAACGGATAAGTGACCGTCGGATACCCGCATGAGCGCGGGTGCGCACACAAAACCGGTTTCAGGGGGGCGGGTGACGTTCTTCCCGGCGGTTGCGTCAGGCCGTCGCAGATGAGCAAGGAGTGCGCGGAAGTGACAAAGGTGAATTGCTGATGGCCGCGTCCGTTACGGTGCAATTGACCGACTGGCTGCGGGGTCTTTCTTCAAAGTTAGTGCGGGCGGAAGTGCGCTTGCATAACGCATGCGTGATCGATCCGGACATGGCGGTCATTTTCGCGGCCAATCATTTTACCCGGATCGAAACCCTGCTGTTACCCTGTATCCTTCAGGAACACATGGGATTACTCCCCAGAGCCCTCGTTCCGGCCGCCCTTTTCCGGGGACGGGTCGGCAAGTATCTTAAAGCGTCGGGAACGGTCTCCGCGGACGAGGTGAACGAAGACACAACCGTTGTCCGCACGTTGCTCCGGGGTGAGCACCCGTGGCTCGTGTTCACGGACCACCCGGCACACCGCAACGGCAAGAGGGGGCAGGACAACACGTTAGGAAGTTTCCCCCTTCAGGCAGGTGGCCTTCCCCATGAAGAGGCGGCCGCATTGGCAATTCGTGCCGCCTATTGCCGTGCCAGGTTCCGCGCTCCGCAACGCCGTGAAAGCCAGGAAGAAGTGACGCGCACACTGCAGCGTTTCGGCCTCGAAAATACGGAAGCGGTGGAGGCCCGACGGACTGTCATTATCCCTTTGAATATCACCTATTATCCCATCCGCCTTCGGGACAACCTTTTTATACGCGCAGCCGAGCATTTGGGCCGGCACGCAAATGCACAGACCCTTTCGGAAATATCCGTTCAGGGCAGTGTGCTTGACGAAACCATCGAAATTGATATCTCCTTCGGAGAACCGCTGGATATAGGCGCCTTCCTGAACCGTCCTGAACACGCTCCGGTGATGGCCTGCACGTTTCATGCCGCCGCTGAGTCGGAATCCGACCCCGACGGCCCCTTTCAACACGCCGCACGCGCCCTTGCCCGGGAAATCCGGGACGCCATCCGTGATGGCGTAACCGTCAACCTGGACCACCTTTTCGCAGGCCTGGTACTGGAACAACCCGAAGGGCGTCTATTCAAAGAACGGGATTATCGGGAACGCCTGTTTTTATGCTGCCTGCAGGCGCAAAAAAAGGAACGCCGCCTTCATCCCGACCTGAAGGCGCAATGCCTCGCCCTGCTCCATGATGAGGAGTTGCCCGCCTTTCGGGAATTATTGCGGATCGCCGTCGAAAAGAAATATATGCTGGCCTCCGAATGGGGGTACCGAGTCTCCCCGGAACGACTCCGGCCTTTACCGGGTTCACTGATGACCGCCGCCGGCGCCGCCAGAGACACGGTGCTCCGGGAATTTGAGGCAGCTCATGTGCGGTCCACCCTCTGTCGGTACACGGCGTGGGCGCCTGATTTTGTTGTAAAGGCCTATCTACGCCGTTACTTAGTGCGCCAGGACCTTCGCAACTTCGAAAAAGACTATGCCTGTTTCTACCAACCACGAGACTGTAAGCCTCCCGAAGTCGGGCGGCCTTTCCTTTTGTGTCCCTGGCGCATCCGGGGCGGCGTTGTGCTCGCCCACGGCTACATGGCCGCTCCCATGGAAGTACGCGCCCTCGCGGAGCATTTACGCCGCCGGGGATTTGCCGTTTACGGGGTACGGTTGCAGGGCCATGGCACCGCGCCGGAAGACCTTGCACAGCAGCAATGGGAAGACTGGTATGCTTCCGTTGTCCGGGGCTACGCCATCATGCGTACCTTGACGGACAATATTGTGATTGGCGGTTTCTCCACGGGAGGCTGCCTGGCGTTGCTCGCCGCGGCCCGTAAAAAAAAGTCTTTCAGCGGCGTATTCTCCATTTGCGCCCCCTTGTATGTTCGTAATTATTCCATCCGCCTGGTTCCGTCCATCATCTCCATGAACGCCTTGTTGAAGCGTTTTGGCCAAAGCCACTATGCCCGTGACTTTGTGGAAAACGACCCCGAAAACAAGCACATCAACTATACCCGCAATCCTCTGACGGGCGTGCGCCAGTTGACCGCCATCATGCACGCAACCGCCGGAGCCCTGCCTGATATTGGGATACCCGCGCTGGTTATCCAGGCATCGCAGGATCCGACCGTGGACCCGTCGAGCGGTCCTGATATCTTCGCCCACCTCGGAACCCGCCAAAAACAGTACTCCCTGTTCGAACGGGACAGGCACGGCATTATTAACGGAGAGGGCAGTCCAGAAATCTTTGCCCAGGTGGAACAGTTCCTGTTGCGGACCGCACGCGAGGTCAGTTCCCAGAAATACTGGCTCTTCGGCCGGCGTCTTGGACAGACGCTTTCGCACCTCTTTGTGCATCGCCACAGAACCAGCCAGGGTTCCGAAGGCGGTTCCGCAGCGGAGGATTTGGAAATCAAAACAAATAACTATTGACACTTTGGCTTATTTTGTGATAGTTTTACTATCATGTGCTGGAAGAATTACGTGCCGCAGGAGGTGCGAACGCGCGCGCTGCGGAAGAAAATACCGTGTATACTTTCGGAATCGAAAGCCAGCCTTATCCGTATAAGCGCGGATGTGTGAAGTAAAGGATCCACGTTACCAGGGCGTAGTGTACGCCAGAAGGAACCGACGTCATGCCAAAACATGGCCTCTTTCGCATGATCATTATGCTCACCTTGTTGGTTGCGGTACAGGTTTCAGACGCTTATGCCTGGGGACCGCGCGCCATGCGCAGTATTACCGCCATGGCACTCCAAGTCATCAAAGATGACTTTCCAAACACGTTCCGGCCGGGCGGGGTCGTCGGTGTCAATTTTGAACGGGATGTCATGTCCGGCGCAAGCGCCGGCTGGCAGAAACTCGTGCCGTCAACTCCCCTGAACAATGACGCGGAGGTGGTGCAGGCCATTTCCTGTGAAATTCTTCTGTTGCGGGACGTGCGCCATTACGGCCCTACCGCCTATTTCGCCTATAGGATGGGCGTTTTGGCTTCCCTCACGGCACACGCCATGCTCCCATACGGATTCACCTGGTCCGAGGCGGAACATGAACTCCGCCGCCAGATTATTTCCGATATTGAGAAACACATAGACCAGTACGGTTACGAATCCATGCAGGGGAATCGGGAATTTATCCGTTCGGCAAGCGAATATTTCGCGCAAAAGCGGAGTTACCAGGCTCAGGACATGCAACTGATCGCCCATGACTATCAAAAGACGGGCCTTGGTTATGATGGTTTCCTGAAACAGGGCGGGCGTGCTTATTTTATTCGGGCCGTGGAAGCCGTGGCGGACGTATGGTACACGGTGCTGCAAGAGGATGCCCCGGCTGCCGGATGGAGTTTTCCAAAACCTTCTCCCCGAACACTCACGTGGTATTTTGTAAACGAAATGGAGTATCTCATTAATGAGAAGAGCAACATGAGCCAGGTGGAGAAAGTCTATGACAACTTTGAACGCGTCAATCCGCAGCTGATGGAGGCGTACGAACAGTTAGGTGATATCTTCTACGCGAACGAGGATCCCAAGGTGAAAGAGCGTGGTGTGGCGGAGTGGCAGAAGGCCTACAATTTCAGCGGCCCCCGGCGCCAGGAACTCGGGAAAAAACTTTCCTCCCATTACATGGATGAAGGCAAGTTTTATCTTGAACGAGCGGGTCAGCCCATTGCCGAAGACACTGATTTGAACACCGCCCTCGAAATGTTTACCAGTGCCTTGGATTTTAACCGCCTCAATGAGGATGCCGCCGACCTGATCCAGAAAACCAACGTGGCCATACGGGAACGCAATGAACGTCTTGAGGTAACCCTCAGTATCATCGCCACAGGCGAGCGTGTTCATGAGGAAGCGAACCGGTTCCGGGAGGGGCGCGACTTTGCCAATGCCATCAGCACGTATCGCCAAGCCATCGGATTTTTCGAGGCGGTGGACGATGAATTCAAGGAACACAAGAATACGGCACAAGAAAAGGTGCGTCGTCTCAACCGCGAAGTATCCGATGTCATCAACGAAGTTCTGGATGCGGGCAGCCAGGCGCTGGATGAAGGCGACCGGGCGCGGGAAGCCAAGCAATTTGAAGAAGCCATAGGCCATTACCAGCGGGTGCCCGGTATTGTGGCGGTTGTTCCGGCGGACGAGTCCCCGTCGGTCACGCGGGACGTACAAGAACTGATAGCCATGTCTGAAAAGAAGGTGGAAGACGCCCGGGTGGAAAAACTCCGCTACGAGCAAGCCCTGCAGGCTCAGCAGGCACAACAAGCGCAGCAAGGCGGCACTCCGGGTGCAGCTCCTGCGCCTGCACCTGCTCCTGCACCTGCTCCGGCACCTGCCCCGGCACCTGCCCCGGCACCTGCGCCGCCGGCCCAGTAAGATATTACAAACACACATAATCGGAAACTCGGGAAACACTACATGGCGGCGTGTGTTTCTGTTTTCCCGTAGAGGTTCTTTCCTGTCCGGGAATTTTGGTTCTCAATTTCCTCACTCCTGTAAGCCGGAATGACTTGTGTCCAGGCATGCATAAGGAATCAGCCTATGGTAACGCTATGTGTCTTGCTGGCCTTGACGGGTATCGCCGGGGAATGCCGGACTCTTCAGGAATGGACTTTCGAGAACCAAACCGACTGCGAGGCCTGGCGGGCCAACGGACACCTTGCGGAAGTCAGTTGCCAGGATAGTATTCTCAAGGGACGCACCATTGACTGGGATCCTTTCTTTACTTGCAGCGGCCTGAACTTACTGGCCAGGCCCGGACAGGTGGTACGAGTACGGCTGCGGGCCACCTCCGGCGGTCAGTGCCAACTTTTCTGGACCGGTCAGACCACAGGACAATACGGCGGCTTCGCGCAGGAAAAGAGCACCGACTTCACCGTGCGCGGACAGGACATTGAAGACATCTACCTTCTCCCCTGCTGGCATCGTGAAGAAACGATTCGCCAACTGCGCCTTGACCTGTATGAAGGTGCGGTCTTTGAAATTGATTCCATCGCGATTGTGGAACCTCCCGCGGCGATGGAGTCTGAACCATCCCCTCGCTGGGATTTCACTACCGAGACGGAAGCATCGGGATGGTCCAGCCTTAATGGGGGGCGCTTACTGCTGGCGCCCCGGTTGACCCTCCCCACGGAAGACCTCGGCTGGGCGTCCGTGACGCTGCGCGCCAGTGAAGACACCCACATCAGCCTGCACTGGACCACCAGCGCCATGACCGGCAGTCGTCATGAGACCTTGTACCTTACCGGGGACGGCGCCGCCCGATGCCGTCACATTGAGATGCAGGCCGCACCGGGTTGGGAAAGCCGTCTGGAAGGCATCTACCTGGACATTCCGGAACCGGAAAAGGTGACCGTGGAACGCATACTCTTGGGTGTGGAACCCGAAGGACCGCCGGAACTCGAGGTCGCCTATTTCGGCTTTGAGAACGCCGTGAACCGCGCAAATCGGCCCGAATCCGTCCTCGCCCAGGTTGCAAATCGCGGCGCGGGCAGTGCCATTACCGGGGCACTGCGCCTGGATCTGCCGGACGGCGTCATCCTGCTGGAAGGCCCCGTGTTTCAAGATACGGACGGCCTGCTGCATGGAGAAACAACAGAAGTGCGGTGGACGATACAGGCTGCCGCGCCGTACTCCTGCCGAGCGGTCCTGTATGGCGACGCCCAGTCTGAAATGGCCGCGGCGGACCTCGTATTCGCACCGCCCTTTTCGGTCGAAGCCGCCTATGTGCCGGAGCCAAAGCCCCTGAAGACGTCACACAACATCATGGCCTATTATTTTCCCGGATGGAACGCGCCGGAGAAATGGGACTGCATCCGCAATACCGCGCCGCTACGCCGCCCCCTGCTCGGGTATTATGACGAGGGCAACCCGGAATGCGTGGACTGGCAGATCAAATGGGCCGTTGAAAACGGCATCTCCTGTTTTCTCGTGGACTGGTACTGGTCGGGGGGGAGCCAGCACTTGCAACACTGGTTCGATGCCTACCGCAAGGCCCGATACCGCGACTTGCTGAAGGTGGCGATCATGTGGGCCAATCACAATGCACCGGGCACCCATTCGCGTGAAGACTGGCGCAATGTCACCCGCGAATGGATAGACAAGTATTTCACGCTGGACAGTTATTACCGTGTGGATGGAAAACCGGTCGTCTATATCTGGGCTGCCGGTAATATTCGAGAAGACCTGGGCGGCAGTGCGGAAGTGGCGGCCGCTTTCACCGAGTCGCAGGAAATGGCGCGCGCGGCGGGATATGAGGGCATTGTGTTTATCTCACTGCGCCACGACATTGCGGAAAAAGAAATCGCGTTGCTGGGGGAGGAAGGTTACGACGGACAGACCAGTTATCATGAATGGGGCAACGCCTTGTCCATGGCACCCGCACCGACCCAGGGACGGTACGACGACATGGTGACTACGGTCGCGGAGGCCTGGGAAAAGCGGCGTGCCCTTTCCGGTCCTCTGCGCTACACCCCCGTGGTGGATACTGGCTGGGACTCCCGGCCCTGGCATGGACCCAACGCCACCGCATTCCACGGGCGCACAGTCGCAGGATTCAAAAAGATATTGGAGGAGGCCCGCGCTTATTGTGACCGCCACAGCGAAAGAGACATCATCCTCGGCCCCGTGAACGAATGGGGCGAAGGCAGTTATATCGAACCCAACCTCGAGTTCGGGTTCGGCATGTATGAAGCCATCCGCGAAGTCTTCGGGGAAGGGGAACCCGGCGGCTGGCCGCCGAATTTCGGTCCTCGGGATGCCGGACTCGGTCCCTATGACTTCCCCGTGGTAACCCCATCCTTCCAATGGAACTTCGATGAAGACGCGGATGGCTGGGCCGCATTCATGGGCATAGACCAGTTCCGCGCGGAAGGAGGAAACTTGTGCTTCAAGACGACAAACGCGGATCCTGCAATTATGCGTTCCACCAAAGAACTGCGGGCCGCGCGGTACGGAACACTTCGTATCCGTATGCAGGTGACGGGCAAGCTGCCGGAACAGGCGGCTGCCCAGTTGTTTTGGACCATCGGCGCCGGGAAAACATCAGAGACAAACAGCCTGCCATTTCGCCTGCAGCAGGATGGCGCGCTTCAAGAGTATACCTTGGACCTTGCAGGGCACCCGCGCTGGCGCGGCACCGTCACCTCGCTACGATTTGATCCCTGCAATTTCAGCGGCGCCCGGATTTGCATTGATGAAATAGCCTTTATCCGGCGGTAACATCCCCTTGGCCGCCTGTTTTTTCCCCGGGCCCCGGCCCCGGCCGGCATGGACTGTATGGACAAAAATAAAGGCATGATCTGGAAGTGCGATCCATAAAGTCCATGGGATTCGTTCGCTCAGAAATCACCGCCACTGCGAAACCTATCAAGAAGAAGCTCGCTTCATGGAAGCGCTATACCAAGCCTGAATAAAACAGCGGGGTGGCCGACTTCCTTCTCTGAAACCGTAGTGATATGATACGTATAATATTCTTGGCAGTGTAAGGAACGTACCGCTTCCGGTATATCCAAAAGGAACAACTATGACACGCAGAACATGGTCGGACCGCTACAATGGATTTTTCAAAGGGTTCCGAGGCGAAACGGACGCCGGTCCATCCCGCCCTGAACGGCGGACACTGTTGGCGGGATTGCTGGCTGCTCCGTTTGCCCTGGCGCAGGATACGCAAAAGCCTCCTGCATCGCTCCTCCCCATTGAAGGCGCTGTGGACGGCGTGAGCGGCGCCACAACGCAACACTGGCTGAGCCGGCCCCTCGAACCCGTGAAAGGCGCGCTGCCCAAAGGCAAGATCGGCAACCTGGAAATCAGCCGGCTTATTTTCGGCAGCAACCTCATCGGCGGGTACGCCCACGCCCGCGACCTGATCTATATGCCTGATCTTTTTAAAGCCTACAATACGGAAACCAAGGTATTCGAAACCCTGTATATTGCGGAGATGGCCGGCATCAACACCATGATAACGCCGAGTCATGAGTTGCCCTTGATTGAAAAATATCTGCGTACCACGGGCGGCGCCATGCAGACCATGGTCCAGGTGTACGAGAAAAACGGCAGTTTCGTTACAGATATTGATGCGGCCATCAAGAACGGCGCAGATACCCTGTACCTGCAAGGCGGCGTAACGGACCGGCTGGTGCAGGCAGGCAAGATCGACGTACTCCATGAAGCCGTACGCCACATCCAGGAGCAGGGATTTCCCGCAGGCGTCGGCGGCCACTCCATCAAAACGCCCATGATATGCGAGGAGCGCGGAGTCGGCGCGGATTATTACGTCAAGACGTGCCACCATGACCGGTACTGGTCAGCTCACCCCCGGGAGAATCGCAGTGAGTTCTCCATCATCGGGCCCAATCAGGACGACCACAACGCCTACCATGACAACATCTTTGACCTGTTCCCGGAGGAAACCGTCGCCTTTATGGGAACGGTGACAAAGCCCTGGGTCGGTTTCAAGGTGCTCGCCGGGGGCGCCATTCATCCCCGGGACGGTTTCGCTTATGCGTTCAATAGCGGCGCCGACTTTATCTGTGTCGGCATCTTCGATTTTCAGATTAACGAGGATGTCAATATCGCCCTGGACACGCTGGCGGCCATCAAGGACCGAAAACGCCCCTGGTATGGATAAACCTACCGAGGCGGATTACACATGACGCGCAGTCTGTTTCCTTTCCGCTGGACTTCTCATCCGGGCGCCAGTCTGGTACAATTGAATGGATGGCTTTTCGGGTGTAACAGGGGTGAAACCATGGATTTAAACCGAAGCAGAAAGATACCGTTTCCCCCGGACGGAAAGCTTCAGGAGAAATAAAACGATGGAAAAGCGGAAACTCCCCCGTCATTCGATCGGCGGTTCCCTGAAAGCCGCCATAAAGAGCCTGTTGGGACGCGATTCGGACACGCCGGAAATC
Organism: Candidatus Hydrogenedentota bacterium; assembly: GCA_022710255.1. Lineage (GTDB taxonomy): Bacteria > Hydrogenedentota > Hydrogenedentia > Hydrogenedentales > CAITNO01 > JAAYBJ01. Next base: position 11,439 of record JAKLHG010000003.1, on the reverse strand, counting down.
ATTCGCGCAAATGTCCTGGATTTAAGCCACGGCGGTGCGGGCTTGTGCGTGGAGGTGATCAGCTCCCGCCCGTATCAACCGGGTAATTCCATTTTCATCGAGATTAAACTGGCGAATGGAACGCTCATCGGTTCCGAGGGGGAAGTGAAATGGACCCGGCCATTATCCGACCAGGCCGGGTACCAGCTGGGCGTACAGTTCAAAAAAATCGACAACCAAGACAAGGCACGCCTGCACAAATTTCTGAATGAGTTGGACAAGAAACGTGTAAAGGGGTAACAGAGAACCCCCGGGGCCATGGGGGCTTTGTATTTCTCCGGTGGGGTCATGTCAAGTTTCTACGCTTCGTCCGAGACTTCGCCCGGAAGAAGAGGCGCCTGCGGCGCAACAAAAATGTACTATCGTCTTTCATTACAAACAACACTAACCACTGTCATTCCGGTTTTTTCGCGAAGGTCGGCTTGGGTCGAAGCACGATAATGGACAACGCGAAAAAGACCGGAATCTAGATTCGGCCCGCTGTAATGAATACCCAAGACCCTTCTCAAAAAATAAAGCGAACGCAGGCTGTTCCTCCCCCACGGCTTCCGGAACTGGATTCCGGTCTTTTCGCGGTCTGGCACCCGCTCCGCTACACGTCCTTTTTCCCACCGCGAAAAACCGGAATGACTCGTTGTTTGTGGATTCTTGAACTAAACCAGGACATAACGCTCCTCATGGTAAGTAACTGAACTCATAATTATTTGTCAGCGAAATGGCCGTAAGCGCCTATGCTTCGTCCGGGACTTCGCCCGGAAGAAGTGGCACCTCCGGCGTAACAAAAAAGTATCATCGTCTTTCATTACAAACAACTCTAACCACGGTCATTCCGGTTTTTTCGCGAAGGTCGACTTGGGTCGAAGAACGGTACTGGACAACGCGAAAAAGACCGGAATCCAGATTGAGCCCGCTGTAATGAATACCCAGTTCCCTTCTCGAAAAACACAACGAATGCGGCCAATCCCGCATCCACAGCCTAAGGAACTGGATTCCGGTCTTTTCGCGGCCTGGCACCCGCTCCGCTACACGTCCTTTTTCCACCGCGAAAAACCGGAATGACGCGTTGTTTTTGTATTCTTGAACTAAACCAGGGCATAACGCTCCTCATGGTAAGTAACTGAACTCATAATTATTTGTCAGCGAAATCGTTTTAAGCGCCTACGCTTCTTCCGGGACTTTGCCTGGAAGAAGTGGCGCCTGCGGCGCAGACGTTAGACTATTCCACCACTGGGAACGCTGGCATCCCTGCCGGCAGGGATAGCATCTTAGTCTATCTTGCCCTCTCCAGCCGCCAAGGATGGCGGCGATCCCAGTATTTTCAAACTCAGAATTAATTGTCAGCGAAATCGCCTTAAGCGCCTATTTCCTGAGCGGTAGTTGCAGTGGAATGCAACCAGAATACCCTCTGCCACTCGGAAACACACAAACGCGTATATTATTACCGTTTCCTTCTTTGAATAGCGCTAATACCTTTAAAAAATACACCATACTAACCCAACTTCCGCAGTTTGGTTAGTATCATTTTACCCTATGACATTTGGGGATTTCATCAACCGCCGTGAGTTGCAATAACGGGGCCTTTGGTTCCATAATAACTCACAGGAAACCAAAATGACAGGAGGCACTTTGTCATGACCCGTAAAATCGTGCTAACACGCCGTTCTTTTTTGAAAACCTCCCTGGTCGGCGGCGCCGCGCTGTCTGTCGCCCCGATGATTTTGCCGTCGGGCATCCTGGCGGCACAGGGAGGTCCGGGCGCCAATGACCGTATCGGCGTGGGCGTCATCGGGCCGGGACGCCAGGGCAGCAGCCTCATGGGACAGTATCCCCGGGACGGCGCGGAGTTGGTGGCCTTTGCCGATTGCTACCGGGCGCGGCTGGACCGGGCACAGTCCAAATTTCCCAAGGCGGCGGTGTACCGCAACTACCGTGATTTGCTGCAGGACCCCAATGTGGACGCGGTCATGATTGCCACGCCGGATCACTGGCACGCGCTGAATACGGTGCATGCCTGCGAGGCGGGCAAGGATGTGTATGTCGAGAAGCCCATGTGCCTCACGGTGCGCGAGGGGCAGTTGATGGTGGCCGCAGCCGAGAAACACGGTCGCGTGGTTACCACGGGCAGTATGCAGCGGTCCATGGAAGCCTGCCGCATTGGCTGCGAGATGGTGCTGAACGGCCGGGCCGGCAAAATTCATACGGTCCATACCAACAACTATCCCAGTCCCTGGGAATGCACGCTGCCGGAACAGCCCGTGCCCGAAGGGCTGGATTGGGACTTCTGGTGCGGCCAGACGGAGCCGCGCCCCTATCACGAACTGCTCTACGCGCCACGGGGTGACGGCAAGAAGGACGAGCGCGGCCCGTTGGGCTGGATTTCCTACCGGCCCTATTCCGGCGGAGAGGTAACCGGCTGGGGCCCCCACGGTCTCGACCTCATCCAGTGGGCGCTGGGCATGGACGGCGACGGCCCGGTGGAACTGTGGCCGGAAGGGGAGGGCGGCTGGGCGCCGGTGTCCTTCCGCTACGCCAACGGCGTCACGGTACATCTGGACGACAAAGGCCCGGCGGGCGGCGGCGTTTTCGTGGGCGATGCCGGCGAAATCCTGGTCGACCGGAACAAGTATGACGGGCGTCCCAAAACGCTTGTTAAAGAACCCATCAGCGATGCGGAAACGCACCTGGAGGTCAGCAAAGATCACATGCAAAACTGGCTGGACTGTATCCGCTCGCGACAGAAACCCATTACCGAGGTACACGTGGGGCACAGCACCACCACGCTATGCCACCTGATTAACATCACCCGGTGGGTGGGCCGCAAGCTGCAGTGGGACCCGAAAACGGAGCGCTTCACCGACGAGGAAGCCAACGGCCATCTCAAGCGGCAGATGCGCGCACCCTATGTTCTGGAAGATGCCTGAGAGTCGGATAGTCTGCAGCCCGGGTTACGGGTTTATCCCGCGTTGAAAACACGCTGTTACGAACTGTTTTTCCTGCATACACATAACCTCATATATCCTGATCTCTTCGGAAATGCCGATGGCACTGGAAAACAAACAAAAAGACCGAGCAAAAAGGGACTGACGACGAAATAGCCGTCCGTAACGAAGCATGGATGCCCTTTACTGCTATTGGCTATTTCGTGGTCTGTTCCTTTCTTGCGGTCCTATACGAACATGGCTTCAAAAAAGTGCCAAACCGGATTCCGAGTAATCATTGAATAACCCCGACGCGATCACGAATTCTGAACCCATGGGAGTTTCTTATTATGACCAAACTACAAGGAGTCGTTTTTATGACAGTCATGGTTGCAGCCGCGTTGTATTCACACCTTGCGGCCGCGCAACCCGAAGTCAAGGACCTGCGTTGCGAAAACCTCGGCAGCCCCCTGGGAATCGACCAGCCGCAACCGCGCCTGTCGTGGAGGTTGGCGCCGGGGGCGCGTGGCCTGGCGCAGTCCGCTTACCAAGTGATCGTCACCGCGGATGATCCGGCGGCGGCTTCCGGAGAAGCAACGGTACTCTGGGACTCCGGAACGGTGGCGTCGGACCAATCGTCCTTCGTGCGCTACGGGGGAGCGCCTCTTGCACCGGGTACCCGTTGCCGCTGGAAAGTACGCGCATGGGACCAGGACGGTACGGAATCCGCCTGGAGCGAGCAGGCCTATTTTACCGTCGGTCCGATAACCATGGCCGATTGGAAAGGCGAGTGGATTGGTTGCGATTGGATGGAAAACAACGAAGGCCCACTGCCCCTATTGCATAAGATGGTCACGCTGTCTGAGCAGCCCGCACGGGCCGAGGCGCATGTCTGCGCGCTGGGCTATTATGAACTCTATGTAAATGGCAGAAAAGTCGGCGACGAGGTGCTGGTTCCCGCCGTTTCAGACTACGCGAAGCGTGGCCTGTCCAACACCCTGGACCTGAGCGACCACCTCAAGTCGGGCGACAACTGCATCGGCTTGTGGCTCGGCCGGGGGTGGTCCACGGCGATCCTCGGTCCGGCCACGCAAAAAGGCCCGGTCGTGAAGGCGCAGGTGGAGATTACCAACGCGGACGGCACCACCCTGACGATACCCACGGATGCCACCTGGAAGGTACATCCCAGCCATATCACGCCGCTGGGCAAAGGCGCGAGCGGCGACTACGGCGGGGAACTGGTGGAGGCGGCCAAAGAAGTCCGGGACTGGAGCACTGCGGGCTTTGACGACAGCGCATGGCAACCCGCCACGATACATCACCCCCCCACGCCGCTGATTGAAGCGCAGATGATGGAGGGCAACGGCCTGCTCGATGAAGTCACCCCGGTTTCCGTGTCTCCCCTCGATGACGGGTTCCTGGTGGACATGGGACGGAATTACACGGGCTGGTTTGAATTGCGCATGCCGGATGAACTCGAGGCGGGCGCGCGTGTGGAACTGTCCTACGCCGACAAACGCTTTCCCGACGGCAAATTCCAGACCTATAACCAGCGGGATACCTACGTGGCCCGGGGCGGCGGTGACGAGTCCTTCCGCAACCGCTTCAACTACCACGCCTTTCGCTACGCCATTATAAACGGGTTGCCCCGCGCCCCCAGACTGGATGAAATCAAGGGGAACCTTGTCAGCACGGGGTATGACCGGGCGGCGGAGTTCTCCTGTGATCATCCGCTGCTGAACGATATCTACAACATGGTTGTGTGGACGCACCGCTGCCTGAGCCTGGGCGGCTATACCGTGGACTGCCCGCACCGGGAACGCCTCGGCTACGGCGGCGATTCGGGCACCTCCATGGAAGCGGCCATGCTCAATTTCCGCAGCGGCCCCTTCTACGCCAAGTGGGCGGCCGACTGGCGCCTGTCCCAGGCCGAAGACGGGGACCTGCCCCACACCGCGCCCAATTCGCAACAGGCAGGCGGCGGTCCGGTCTGGAGCGGCTTCTCCATCACCATGCCCTGGATGGTTTACTTGTACTACGGCGACAAGAACATACTGGATGCAGGCTGGCCCGTGATGCAGAACTGGCTCGCCTTTATCGAAACCAAGATGGGTGATGGCATCCTGCAGCCCTATTCCGGCATCGGTTGCAACATGGAATGGAGTTTCCTGGGCGACTGGGTGCCGCCGGGACGCAAACAGGGCAAAGACCGCGTGGACGACCACTCGACCCTGTTCTTCAACAACTGTTACCTGGTTCACTGTCTGCAACTGGCGTCCAAAATCGGCACGGTGCTCGGCAAGCCGGATGATGCCGCGCGCTATGCCGCTCAGGCCGGAGCGCTCGCGGCCCGGCTCCACGAGAAATTTCTGAACTCCGACGGCATCACTTACGCCAATGGCGAGCAAACCTATCTCGCCATGCCGCTGCTCTTCAACATTACCCCCGATTCCCACCGGGCCGGAGTGTTTGCGTCCCTTGAAAAAGATATCGTGGAAACACGCAAAGGCCACCTGAACACCGGCATGCACGGCAATTACTACATGGCGCGGCTGCTGATTGACGAGCGGCGCAACGACCTCCTGACCCTGATGCACACCAAGGAAGATTTTCCCAGCTACGGTAACATGCTGAAGAACGGCGCCACCACCATCCTGGAAGAGTGGGACGGCGACAACTCGCAGATCCACAATACGATGATCTCCATAGGCATGTGGTTCATCCGCGGCCTGGGCGGCATCCAGGCTGACGACGACCACCCCGGCTTGAAGCATTTCATCGCCGCGCCGGGGATTGAAAGCGGCCTGAAACACGTGACCGCAAAACACCTCTCTGAATACGGTTGGATTTCCAGCGCCTGGAAACGCGAGGGCAATACGGTTACCTATGATCTTGAGGTGCCGCCCAACAGCACCGCCACGGTTATCCTGCCCGCCGCCGCACTCGAAGCGGTAGCTGAAGACGACGGCCCGGTAGCGGAACAGCCCGGCATTTCCCATGCCGCCTGTGAGAACGGCCTCTTCCGCTGTGACGTGGCGTCAGGGAAATACCGGTTTGTCATTCCGGCGACAGTGGCGAAATAAAAGCAGTTGTCAGAAAGTCTACGACTGGTGATGAGCGTACGGGTCCAACGTTGTCCGATGAAGGCTGGCCTGGTCTGACAATGTCAAGATATATGAACAGTGTCTCGGGAGTTGACCCTAAGCAACTGTTATTGGTCGCCTTCAAGACGATACAGCACTTCTCCGGCATTAGGCACCAGGAGCAGCCCGTCCTCTTCCCGGTCGCGCCAGTCGTCCGGGTTAATGCTGTCCGGGTCTCGGTAGCCCAGGTTAATGGCCCGGCATTCCGCTTCCGGAATGGCCGTGGCCAGGGTCACCTGCACCCTGGGTTTTTCGATGCCGTTTTCAAAGGTGCCGGCACCGCGAACATGGGTCGAATGAGCGAGAATACCGCCGGGGATATGGGAAAACTTGTCCATCTGTTTCAGGAAATAATCGCGCACATGGTAGCCGACCCCGGCAATGAGTTTACCATGGGTGATGCTGACTTCGCGGATGTGTTTGCCGTAGATGATTAATTCACCGCCATCCGCCACCACGGGTTCGAGCTTGTACATGCACTTACCCGCCACCCAAATTTCATCGTACATCGGCGGGGCCATGGCCAGCACGCTTTGGAACGGACGGGGCTTGTAGAGGATGTGCGTTTGCGCGCTCAGGTCGGCCGCCTCGCTCCAGGCCGCTTCGGGAGAACCGAAGAACAGCGCCCGGGTATCCTTGCCGCTCACATTCAGGCAGAAGCAGCGCTTTTCCACCGGAATCAGCGCGGCGGCCCGGTCCACCACCTCACGCACGGGCGTATACTTCGTTCCGTTGATAACATAATTGGTAATCAGCGCGCCCAGCCAGTGGAACAGGTTGAGAATCTCCGCGCCGGACACGCCGGGGAAGAAGTACTTGTTGCCGCCGCTGAACCCGACCACCTCGTGGGGAAATACCGGGCCAACGATGCAGACCAAGTCATACTCAAGGACGCGCTTGTTAATGGTCACCCGCACGGCCTGGCGCATGAGCCCGCCGGAAATGGCCGCGATATCCTCCTCGCTGATGATTCCAATCTCCGCCAGCGCGTCCGGGTTTTGCCATTCATGGTTGAAGATGCCGATATCCGCGTAACGGGTCTGCCGTTCTTCCGCGGTGATGCCCAGCAGGTGCTGGATCAGGATATCGGTCATGGGCGGATGCGTGCCCAGGGCGATCAGGAAATCCATCTTTGCCGCGCGGCCGTGTACTGCCTGGTACAACGCGCGAAACATCTGCGGCATGGGCATGCTGCGCGTCTGGTCGGGAATAATAAACAGAATCCGTTTCCCGTCAATAGTCTCATCCGCCCAGGCCCGGGCAACGAATTCCTCTATGTCGGAATCTTTCAGATAACCATGCTGACAGATTTCTTTTAGAACCATGTGCCCTCCTCATACCACCGGCTCTGCCTGTGGTTGTTGATTAATCAAGCGAAGGGATACCCTCGATCCATACGCCCCGCGAGATTAGACTTGGAGCGTAGAACAACGGTACCCCCCCCTTGAATAATACCTATTTCTGAGAAAAACCCGTTACAGGCAAGTCGTAACTTTTTGAAGAAGGCCTCTTCCCATCTACACGGCCTGAATATCAGAAAAGTCCAAAGATGGAAGGAAGTGCAATAATCAAACCGGCCCAGGTAAGTATTTCTACCACCATCACACCGATGCCCACCCCGATAGCCCAAGACATCTCATCCCAAATTAAACCCGATGCAATCAATAGCAGTCCCATCTCGTTTCCCTTTCATTGTTCTTCGTTGTTACCAAAGTTAGGCCTCATTGAACGAACTTCGTACAAATTCTTTTTTTAGTCACCCTCCTTTTTCTACTGAGTTTCGCCGAATGCGCCGTCAATAGGATATATCCTCGCCTAATCACTATATTCGAGATGCTATTGTTCATTTTATACATCATTTCAACGGCAATGTCAACTTCTTATTACAGTAAATGGCATTCGCTGAGAAGGGCTATATTAAAGCAAACCCGACACCTGAAAGAATTCGAGCAAGTCGTTCGTCCGCGCGGGTAAGCCGTATACGGGTGTTGAAAAACTCGCGGCGAACGGGATATTCCTTGCGCAGCCGGTCGAACCAGGCTCCCTGTTCGTCTGCGGGAAGGGAAGTAATAGCACGCATCCGACCGTCATCCCCAAGAAGGTCATAGGCGCGCAAGACCGTTGTTGCCAAAACTCCGGGAGCATCCGGGGCCACAGTCAGTTCAGGAAGGCCCGGGGGCGGTAGCAGCGGTGCAGGGTCCCAAGATGGTTTCTTGCCCATGAATTCGCACAACGCGGCATATACCTGACGGGTTCCGTTCACCTTGCCGTCAAAGGAATACCCGGCGATATGGGGTGTGGCGATGTCGGACATTTCGAGGAGGCCGTGGCGTGGCGTGGGTTCGTTTTCCCATACGTCCACCACCGCAGCGTGAAGGTGGCCGTCACGCAGGGCCTCCTCCAACGCCGCATTATCCACCACGGCGCCGCGCGCGGTATTAAAAAGAAGGGTTCCCGGCCGCAGGGACCTGAGAAAGGCTTTGTCCGCCAGGTGCCAGGTCGGGTGGATGCCGACCTTGTTCAACGGCGTATGGAAGGTAATGATGTCGCATTCCCGGATTTCCTCCAGAGGACGATAGACCGGGTCGCCGGTTTTTTCGGCCAGTGGCGGGTCGTTCAGAACACAGGTCAGGCCCAAGGCGGATGCCTTGCGATATACCTTTGAACCGACGTTGCCCACCCCCACGATTCCGAGTCGTTTCGAGGCCGGGTCAAAGCCGTATTTTTGCGCCAGATACAGCAGGGCGGTGATGATATATTCCGCCACGCTGTTGGCGTTGCAGCCGGGCGCACTGGTAAATGTGATGTCCCGTTCCGCCAGATATATTTTGTCGATATGGTCTTCGCCGATGGTGCAGGTGCCCACAAAACGCACCGGCGTCCCGTCCAGAAGCGATGGATTGACCTTGGTAATACTACGCACAATCAACGCGTCCACCTCTCGCAGCATGGCAGCTGTAATCGACCGGCCATGGGCGCTGCGGACCTTGCCAAGGGAGCCGAAAGCCTCCAGGCCATAGGGTATATTTTCATCTACGAGAATATTCATGCTGGAAGACCTCCTGTATGGACACGGGTATACAGACTAAACCACCTGTTCAACAAGAAGGTTCCTGCCGTTGCGTACCCGTAAAAAATAAGAAACGACTGTTCCGGCATACTCCTGAACTTCTCCCCCCCCCCTCATGCAAAGCATACCTGTCTCTCTTCCTGTGCATAGGGGAAAATTATAGCAGGAAAACAGCGGTCTGGCCCAAGAGACTCCCTGGCAGGGGAAGACCGTCGCCTTGCCGTAAGACATGAATGTGGCAAGACCCTTATCTGCGGGGGCCGGCACTTATTCCATTGGATGACGGCGGGCAATGATTTAATAACGGCGCTTGATAATACATACCCTGCCGGCCCACGGCACGTGAAGACCCGGACGCCGTGCCCGAATGCCATACGGTATGCGAACTGTTTGTAATGCTTGAATAGCTGGTTCGCGATGACGCACCGTTACTTAACTGTGTCGTTGAGGTGTTGGTTATCGGTGAATAGCGTGTAGATGCCGTCTGACCATTACTAAACCTGGTGGTACAGGTATTGGTTATGGGTGAAAACGAGGAATTCGCCGTGGTCCCGTCACTGAACTGCGTCCTGGCCGTGTTCGTGACCGATGACCAGGAGGTCGTGGCGGTACGACCATCACTGTACCGGGTTCGCGCCGTGTTTGTAATGGGCGAGTAGCTGGTAGTTGCCGTGGCACCATCACTGAAGCGGGTGTGCGTGGTGTTGGTAATAGGCGAGTGCGTTGTGTGAGCGGTTTGGGCGGAGCCCGCGACCGCCATGAGGATTAAGGCAGTGAGCCATATCACTGTGCGCATTTCTGTTCTCCTGTTTCATGATCCATAAACACAGCCATAAACAACCACCTGGTACACTTATATGATACCATCTCTTTCGGCAAATGGCAACCTCATGGAAACAGATACCACCGTTGATTTTATGTAAAGATTTTATGTACAGACCTCCTTTGCTATATCTGAAAAGGCTTTCGTTAGACTGCATTAAAATATCTAGTATCATTTCTATATAATATTCTTGGGAATGATAAACAACCAGTATAGTTTACTGCGATACACTATGGGGACGATTCATCCCGGAATTCAAGACAGGTGACCTCAACTTCTAAAAGACGACATCAAATGTGTATAATTATGATATAGGGTTGAAAGCATATTGTTTAAACTCTGGTTTACTTAATAATTATTAAATGTTATTAGATTATCTATCAGAATCACCTTACCTGAAACTGTCTGGAGGAAGCACGGCTCTGAAATACTTTGGCGGTTTGCTGCTATTTTTTCTGTTAACACTGTAGAGGGTTTTCATAGCGGAGGGATAAATGATGATTAAATTCAGGCGTTCTCGTGTTATTTGGCTGATTTTTGTCCTACTGTTTTTGAACGTGGCGGCAAGTGCAGGACCTTACAATAGCCGCCTCCCGCTGTTGTCTGATGGTACTGTACAGCAAGCCCCCTACGGCAGCGAAGCTGGTGAGAAAAAGGATACGCTAAGGATTACGCTCGCACGTAATCCAGAAGGTACGGATGCTCCTTCAAGATTATTCATAGCAGCGTCTTCAGACAGTAGAAAAGGATATACGGTCACCTTTGACCTAGACGGAAAGGGAACGCGTATCGGCGGCGGAGAACTTGTGCAGACAGTCCCCTATGGCGGATCTGCGGTAGCGCCCGAAGTGGAAGCGGATCCGGGCTGGGAATTTGTTGGATGGAGTACATCTTTCAACAACATCACCGCACCGCTGACCGTAGTCGCCCGTTATAATGCGGATATTTATACAGTAACATTCGATCTGGCCGGCAAGGGAACGCGCATCGGCGGCGGCAAACTGGAGCAAACGGTTTTTTTCGGCTACCCAGCCATTGCGCCGATTGTACAGGCAAATACAGGGTGGGTGTTTGAGGGATGGGACCTGCCGTTCGATGTTGTCACGGGGCCCTTGACCGTTACCGCCCTGTATGGCGTGGCAACCTATCCGGTTACCTTTGACCTGGACGACAAGGGGTCCCGTGTGGGCGGCGGCGAACTCGTACAGAACGTCATCCACAGCGAAGCCGCCCTCGCCCCCGAAGTGGAAGCGAACCCGGGTTGGACCTTTGAGGGCTGGGATGTGTCCTTTGACAACATCACCAGCCCGTTGACGGTAATTGCTCAATACCGGCGATTGACCTACACGGTTACTTTTGAGTTGGACGGCAAGGGCACGCGCATCGGCGGCGGCGAACTGACACAGACCATAGCCTACGGTGAAGCCGCCCTCGCCCCGCAGGTGG
>JAKLHG010000299.1 GCA_022710255.1 Candidatus Hydrogenedentota bacterium | reverse complement strand
ACCGGCAGCACGGTCCACCGCCAGGGCGAGTGATATTCTATGGCTTCCTCGCGACGGTCCCGGTCGCGATCAGGCCATTCGCCTGGCGTGGGCGCTTTGTTACCATCCGCATCATCATATTCGCCGGAATCCATTTTTCCATCACCGTCTTTGTCAATCCAGTCACCGGGATCTATCTTGCCGTCCCCGTCTCGATCCAGCGCTTCCCCCGCCTGGGGAACACCGTCCATGTTCGCATCGTCCCATTCAGCGGGATCCAGAAAGCCGTCACCATTAAGATCATTCCATTCCCCGGGGTCCGGTATGCCGTCCCGATTCTTGTCATCCCATTCCGGAGCGTCGATATGGCCGTCGCCGTCAGCATCATTCCAGGAGCCTCTCTGATGATTGAACCAGTTATAGCCTGAACTCATATTAACAACGGGGATATGCATGTAGTTCGTATGGCGCAGAAACCACCGAAACGAGAACAACAAACTCTGACCAAGAGTTGTAATTGCATGCGTATTTCCGGTGAAGGGATCGTCAAAGCCTGGCTGGCTGATAATATGGACAAAGGGCGATGCGCCACAGATACCCTTGCGGTCATCCCATCGGGCCCCTACAATGCCTGCGACATGGGTGGAATGTTCATGCGGATCGAAGTTGTACAACAGGGTAAGATTGCCATCGAAATCCTCATGGTAGTTGAGCACGGTTGCGCCATCGTAGACGCAGGCATTGATAAGACGGTTGGCGCTGTTACTGATAAAGTGGTTCCAATTCCATGCCTGCGGGAAATTCGCGTACTCAAGGCCCCAGTTGCTTCCATAGGGATCGATTTCCCAGGACCAGTGCAGGTTTGCATCGTACTTGGTGAAAATATTCCCGGCGTACAGGTTGATGGTGCCCGCTTCCTCAGGTTCAAGCATTTGCATTTCGAGGACGGTATCTGGCACAGCGACTTCAACACCCGTAGTCTCCTGAAGCGCGGCGACGGCATTTTTCACGGCGGTTAAGCCGCCCGTGTCGGGAATTTCTACCATCAGGGTTTCCGTTTCGGGAAGACCCGACGTGACCTGTCCGTTTATCAGCCCCAGAGCAGCGGCTAGGCCCGCTGTCGATGCACCCTCCTCCATGACAACAATAATCCTCATGCGCCCCATCATCAGTCCTGTTTCCGGATCTGGGCTAAATTCATCCAGCCTTAGCGGCCCCAATGCCAGGTCCGGAACGCCCGTGAGCAGGGAGAAGACGGTTATCTGTGCATGGGCCATGACTTGCGGATTGGCGGCACATACCGCCGTTATGCGGACAACCGCGGGATCGGGCACGGTGCCGGGAGCGCTATAGGTTGTGGGATTCGCGGGCGCAATGATTCCGACATCGGCATTACCCCCTTCACTACCGTTCACCAACCAGGTTACATCGCTGTTGGGGTCGCCGGTGACCAGCGCGGACAGGGGGTGCATGGTCCCAATGGCCGCATTAAGCTGCGAAGGCGCTATGCTGATTGTAAGCGGCGAAACCACAAATGGTTCCGTACTGGTTATTGTGCCCGTTGGTGTTGTTACGGCTATCAGGCCGGTGGTTCCGCCTGCGGGAATTCTAAAGGTAATCTCCGATTCCTTGACAAAAACCAACTCCGCTGCCTTACCATCCACATAAACTATTGTGGTGCCCGGTGTCAATGTGTCGAAGTTGGTGCCATACAGGGAGACCACGGCGCCTTCCGGCCCGCCCGTGGGCGTGAAATAATAAATCTTGGGCGCCTCCTGGGCAGAAGCAGCCGCCCCGCCCAATACGGCCAGTATAATCAAGCAAACCCAACCTTCCGGATGAATGGCTCGCAGGGGGAACCCACTGCGGGTTCGGATCCGTCCGCAAACCGGAGCGTCTTTGTTTAATTCCCGTCTTCTCCCTTTCACCATGGCCGCTGTATTTCCTCTTCTTTTGCTTTCAGGCACCGCATATCCTGGGTTAATCCTGTGTAAAATAAGCATCTATTTTCCATGTACCGTCCGCATGCTTGATTACCCGCCAACCGTCCAGCAGGTAATAGATATTTTCATTGCTGAACTCCGCGTCAATGGCCCGACCCCAGCCTCCCGGAGGGATCGCGGCGAAAGGTTGTCCCACGCGGCGTGCCGGGTCATAGGTCGCGTTCACCGGAACGCGCAGCACTTCCTGGTTCAAGTTCTCGACAATGTACAGTTCCTCATCCCCAAGGGAAGCAGCAGGAGACATCACCATGGGCCCCGCATCGCAAGGGTGGGCAAACATCAGCATCTGGCTGAAATATTTGATGGTGCCGCAAACATCCCGTGCGCCGTCGGGCTGCGCGAAACGGAACAACCGACCGCCGAAAGAATCATTTGAGGCGTTGTTGTCGCAATACAGGTTGCCCGCGCTGTCAATGGCCAGCCCGTATTGGATAATCTGACGTCCGTCTCGGTAGGACGGTTTAAAACCGCCGGAAGCGAACGGTGTTCTTGTACCTGACCCGCTATTCTCGATTTTGTAGAGTACCCCGTTGCCCGCATCGCTGTAATACACGATATCCTTATACGGATCAGGATCCGGTTCCAGGGCGTCCAGCGTTATGCTCAGGTCTCCCGGTCCGGTATACACGTTGACGGACGCGGAATAATCGCCGGCAAGGCGGTAACCACCTTTCCGAAATATCTCCAGTCCGGTATGAAAGGCCAAAGGCCACCAGGACTCCGTGGGATCCGATCGCACTCCGGTGTAGCGCGTCACGTTGACGGCATAAAAATGAAGGCCGGTAAGCGGCGCAGGATCGGTAATGTTGACGACTGTCGGTTCTAGGGTCGGCAGTATGGACTCATCAATAAAATCCCGCTCTTCCGTGTCCCCGTGAAACCGGTACAGATTGTAGATATAGTACGCCGTGCCGCCGGACTGCTGGTTATAGATATCCGAGGGACTTAATCGGAACACGACTCTTACCAATTTGGTTTCATCCGGTTGTGTCTCCACATCGGCACGAACCATTACAGGCGGTTCCGGAATATGTAGGACCACATTCGCATTGATGGCGGCATCATCGAGGTAGGAAGGAGCGGTGCCTGCGAGGTTCGCCCCTATCACAGCTCCCACTATGCCGCCCGTGGATGCAGCCATCATCCACGATGCCATCATTCCCGCTTCGGCAACCGCGCCCTGCATCAGGCTGTTCTGAAGGTACGAGTCTTTTGTAACGAAGAAATTGCGCCAATAGCGGGTAAAATAATTCTTCCCCACGGATTTTGTGCCGGGCCTTTTTCCTTCGGTATCAGAGAGGTGCTTCTTGCCGGAATACTGCGCGTCGATAGCCGCGGACAAAATGCTGGACACCAGCAAATGGGTTTGCAGCGCGTTCAGTCGCGTAAAGGGCGACAACACGGGCGGGTCAAACGCGATACTGCGCTGTTTGTTGAACAGCAGTACCATAAGCGCGTTCTCAGGGTCGGTGGGCTCACGCCATGCCTCATCAACTTGCATTTGCAAAAAGGCGAGCCATTCACCCAGGTCCGGGTAGCCGTTGCTCCATTCAAAGGCGAAAGACAAGACATACAGCACCTCTTGCAAGGATACAGTCTCATTGCGTACCATGCGGTCCGCCAGCATATCGATGGCCTTGGGCTTCAGACTCACAAGGCCCGCCCCAGTCAGGCTGGGGTTAATTTGGTTACCGTATTCATCCAACACCCCGGCCTCATCACCGCCCGCCATCAGCATTGCATCCCTGATGACCTCCCGGGCCTGCCCGAAAGTGAGGCGGCTAATCGTTTCCGTGGCATGGCGGCCGATGACACTGTAGGCCGTCGCGGACGGAGGGGCATTGGGATCGAATACAATGGATGCTGTTTCTGTGGCACCCAGGTCCGCGGAAATACCAGGCTGGATATCAATATCCCGGCGAATCAGTTCGTGGTCAGGCGGATTAATAATCAACCGCTGCGGTCCCGTTGGAACGTTGTCCAACACATAGTCGCCGTTTTCGTCCGTTTCGGTGGAAATACCCGTGCCCTCTATACTGACGATAGCGCCGGCAACGGGAGCGCCGGTCGCCGGGTCCACGACCCGGCCTGTAATACTGGAACCACCTGTCAGCACATTGAATGCGACCATGCTGACAGCGGTCTCATTGCCCGTAATAACCTGTATGGCTCGTATGCCGGGTGACGCGTCCCCGGATATCGTAACGTTTGCGGCCAATTCGAAGGAACCGGAAACAGAGACGGCATTAACCTTGACTCCGGCACCAAAATCAGCCTTGCTCGCTCCGTTGACGAAATGGGTCTGGAACTCGCCTGACGCCTTTCCGGTAAGAACCACATCCAGCGTTTGCCCTTGTTTCCCCTGCGCCGGACTGACGCCCACAATAAGCGCTGCGGTGATCCGCTGTGCGGGGGGTAACCCACCCGTCGCATTCACCGTACCCGTTATGCGGCCCTTTTTCAGCAATGTGGGGCTTTCAGGCGGGTCCACCACCAGGTTTAATTCCGTGTGGGTTCCGTCATCCTCCACATTGTTGACCATTATCCGTATCGTCGCCGGTCCGCTCGACAGTTCACCGTCGCTGGCTTCGCAAACGATATTATAGGTACCTGCCTGTTCATAGTCCGGAGCAAAACTGATTGTCCTGGCAGGCGGAATAAACAACATGTTGGCGGGAAGGGTTGAATTCTGAGGCCAACTCGCGGTCAACGCGAGCACATCCCCGTCAGGGTCTGTGGCACGCAAGGCAATATTGACCAACCCTCCCTCGTCCACCGTAACCGTTTCGGGAACAGTAAGCACCGGGGGATGATTCAACCCCGTCACGGTTATCGTAACCACTGCGCGGCCGATCAAGCCGCCGGGGTCCCGGGCTGTGAAGACAATCGTCCTCTTGCCTTCTTGTGAGACCTCCGGTGAAAACGAAAACGTCCCGGAGGCTTCCGTTCCCGGTATTGCAGTAAAGGCGGCCTTTGCCAGGGCGGGCGCGGCAGACAGGGTAACAACTTCATTATCCGGATCGGTCGCGGATACAGGAATGCTGAGCGTCTGGCCTGTTTCTACCGTAAATGCAGGCTCCACAACCACCTGCGGTGGATGATTTTCCACCACGGCAATTGCCACCGTATCCGGCGCGCTATCGATGTGCCCGTCGTTGACTATCAGCTGGATAACATAGGTACCGGCAACATCGGCAACGAAATTCGGTTTTGGAGAAAGCACATCGGACAAGCCGGCATTACTACCCTCGGGAATGGAAACCAAGGACCACCGGTAGGTCATGGGATCACCATCCGCGTCCAAAGAGTCCGTACCGTCCAGAGCCACCAGGGCAGAAAGATACAGGGTATGGTCCACGCCGGCGTTAGCCCTGGGAGCCGTGTTCGGAGGGCCTGTCATTACCGTTATTGTAACCGTA
>JAKLHG010000298.1 GCA_022710255.1 Candidatus Hydrogenedentota bacterium | reverse complement strand
CACCGCGGCGTCTGCGCGGCTGAAAAAAAGCACGTGCGCCTTGAGCACGGTAAATCTTAACGGAACGCTTGACGCTTGAGAGAGAAACGCCAAAGGCACGTACCACATCGCCTTGCGTACAAAGACCTTCCGTAATAAACTGACTGGTCATCAAGCGGAAAGAAGCCAGTTCATCCTCGTTATGTCGACCAATGACCGCTATGCCCAGATGGTAAGTCCATTCACCGTCCGTGTTGCATACGCTGAGCAATGAGCTAAGCGGACTTGATCCTGCGGGTGTAATCGGTAATAATAACTGCGGCATTAGAATGGCACCTTTCTTTCAGCGCGTGTGGGCGCGTTGAATTCGTATGGGAAGGTGTCATTTTATTTTCCTAGGCACATTCAATGCATCTTTGAATGAATACGGATTATCTTTTTGTATAGCAATATCTTATTCACAATTCAATAAATCCCAGATCAGGAAATCTGAATTTAGGAATCCGTGTTATCACCTGGGGGCGATAGACCGCCGGAGTTTGGTTGAAGTGGATTCAGCCATGTGGCGCAAAAGAGAAGCCCTTCTGCTGCTGTAGAAAAGCAGAGACCGTTGCACTATGGGGCATGGAGGGCTGCGCCCCCGCCACGGTGGCCGCCAGCGCCCCGGCGGCGT
Organism: Candidatus Hydrogenedentota bacterium; assembly: GCA_022710255.1. Classification (GTDB taxonomy): domain Bacteria; phylum Hydrogenedentota; class Hydrogenedentia; order Hydrogenedentales; family CAITNO01; genus JAAYBJ01. The sequence continues at coordinate 4,766 of JAKLHG010000298.1, read as the reverse complement.
TGGCATACGCCAGGGCTTCTTTCAGCGGTATCGTGTTCCACGCAATGGCCAGCGCGGCCGTAAACGCATCGCCTGCCCCGGTAGTGTCCACGGCCTGAATTGGGAATGCCGGCTGATAGACTTCTTCCTTGCCCACATACAGGCAGCCGCGGCTTCCCAGTTTCATGACAACATGCGCCGCTCCCATGTCCCGCAGGCATTTTGCCGCGGCTTGGGCGCTTTCCAACGAGTCTACATGGATACCCGTAAGTGTTTCCGCTTCGCTCTCATTGGGAGAAACGATGTCCGCCATGCTGAGAAGCGCGGGGGAGAGAGGACATGCCGGACCGGTATCCAGCACGGATAAGGTATGATGCTTCCTTGATAGATAGAGCACGGTTTCCACGGTTTGCAAAGGGATTTCCAACTGGCTGATAACCACATCCGCGCTTTGAAACTCATGCTCAATGGCCTCTATGTCTTGTGGAAGCAGGGCGTTGTTGGCTCCGGGAGCGACCACGATGGTGTTTTCTCCCGATTGTGCAATGAGTATCACCGCCGTTCCGGTCGGCAATTCCTCGTCTATTTTAAGAGAATCAAGACGGATAGTCTCATCGGCCAGGCTTTTTCTATGCTGTGCGCCGAAAGCATCAGCGCCGAGGCAGGCGACAAATGTTACCGCCGCACCCAGGCGGGAAGCGGCAACCGCCTGGTTGGCGCCTTTTCCGCCCTGAGTGGTCATAAATCGGCCTCCTGTGATTGTTTCCCCCGGCTGCGGCATCCGGGCCGTATGCATTACCAAATCCATATTCGCGCTGCCGACTACCAGTATGTTTTTCACGAATTACATCCCTCCTGCAGCCCGGGTCAACAGACTGTTGTAAACAAGCCATGAGTATACCCATCCGTCCCTGCACGGAAACGTGATTTATCACAATGCCGGGCCGCGACGTAACGCCTTCCGTGTCTGGTATAAACGGAGTAAGTTAGTGTATAGTATTACCATACCATATTTGCCGTTGTCCATACACAGGCAATGGATGGGCGGCCTTGTTTTCAAGGGTCAGACAGGGGTTAAACAATAGTATGTCTCCATTATCGCACGAGGTTTCCGATGCAACAATAGAAGCCTTACTATCCCTTTCTGATGATGAGACGTCTCTGGTGCGCGCGGCGGTGACCCGTGAGATAAACGGGCTGGACATCGATATCCCCGCTTTCATCCATAGCCGACATCTGGCGCTCAGTGAGACACACTATCAGGCCCTGGAACAGATTCTTTGGGAACGCAATCACGCGCACCTGATGCAGATTTGGAGAGAATGGATTGATGGAGAGGAGGGATCCTGGCAACTGGAACATGCGATGAGCGCGTTGTCCCGTTTCCAGAATGGCGCGAGGTACCGTCCAGCCCTGTCTATGTTGCTCGATGACACGGCCGATGCCTTTGCCGCCCACGGCGCCGCGGCGACCTGCCCGGAACTCAGCCGTTTCCTTTTTGAAGTTCTCGGCTATACGGTGATGCCTGAAATGGATGCCAACAGCGGCGGGATGAATCTTGCGCGCGTCATGGAAATGCGTCACGGCCTGCCCATGGCGTTGTCCTGTATCTTCCTCCTCTTGGGGGGACGCTTGAACCTGAAGGTTTCCGGGTGCAGATGGCCGGGAAGTTCCTATGCGCGGTTTTCGGAAAACGATGTTTTGTATATGGTCGATTTCCATAACAATGGCGCCGTTGTTACGGCAGAGGAGTTGTTGAGCCTTCAGGGCCCCTCGCGAAAAGCGGCCGAGGCGGCCATTACGCTTGAAATGTCCCCGGTCATGATGGTTAAACGAATTGTCAACGAACTGGTCATGTATTATCGGCGTGAGGAAAACCCCAGGAACAGTATTTTTATGCTGGACTTGTTGCGGATGCTGGACCGGAAAGAGCGCCTCGGCGCCCTGGAAAACGCCGCGCCGTAAAATGATCGCGGGGAAAGATAGTATCGGCAGGGGGGGAGGTGAGGTTATCCGGTTGTGAGAGCGTTCCATGCCGAGAATACCGTCTCAACATTATCGGGGCGCGCGCCGGGGCCGAACTCGCACTGGGCAATGCAGCCCCCCTTCTTCCAGAGGTGCGTATAGACCCTTTGCACCGCATTTCTCACGCCCTCCGGACTCGCTTCCGCCAAAATATGCTGGCGGTCTATTTCCCCCCAGAAGGTGATCTTGCCGGAGAAGGGGGCCAGGTTCTCCAGACCCATACAAAATAGTTGCGAATTGACTGCGTCCAGTCCCAGTTCAACCAAATCGGGAAACAGGGCCAGGGTGTGCCCGTCGGAATGCATAAAGGCGGCCTTGCCCGCGCCATGGGCGATTTCAATGTAATCCCGATACAGGGGCTTGAACAAGAGCCGCCATAGTTCGGGCGAAATCAGCAGGGAACTCTGAGAGCCCCAATCATCCATGAAAAAGAGTGCGTCCACATCCGTTTGTGCCCAGCATTCCAGCACCTGGCAGTAGAAGACGTGCAACTCCCTCATGAAAGAAAGCATGGGCGCAGGCCGCGTCATCAAGTCCGTGTACAGGTCGGCGGTTCCGCGCAGGAACTGCAGCTGCTCAAAAGGACGCGGACAAAAGCCTGCCAGAATGAAGGCGTCGTTTTGGGCGCACCAGGCATTGATTTTGGTCTGATCAAGGGTGAAGTGCTCAACCGGAAATCGCACAAGGGGCGCATCACGATGCCAGTCCGTGATTTGGGGACGTTTAACCTCGCCGATGACGCCCTCCTGTATGTTGATGAATTCACAGCCGAATTCATCAACATAGGTCCCTTTGCTGGTGGAACAACCGCGGGATGGAACCGGCGCCCGGTGGAAACCGGGCGCGGTCAGGATGTCCGGCGGATGCTGTTCCTGGATGATTTTGAGTTCACGGGGATAGTGGATCTCGGCCCAGGGCAGATGCCACAACTGGCGCGGCGCCCGGGAGGGATTTTCAAAACGCAGTGTCTGCCACACCAGTTCTCGGCTCGTGGAAGCCATGATAAGTATTCCTGATGTTGGAGCGGTCAGGGGATCTGGTCATTGATATAGGACGAATCAGGGTGTCGGGACTACTTCGCCCTCAGGGGGCAGTTTAATTTCGAGATGCAATTCATCGATTTGGCGTTGTTCTACACGGTTCGGGGCGCCCATGAGCAGATCCTGCGCCCGCTGATTGAGCGGGAACGCAATGATTTCACGGATGTTAGGTTCGTCCGCCAGTAGCATGATGATGCGGTCGAGGCCGGGAGCGATGCCTCCGTGAGGGGGCGCCCCGTAATGGAAGGCTTTCCACAGGGCGGGAAACTTGGATTTCACGACCGTTTCCGGGTAACCGGCAATTTCGAAGGCCTTGAGCATGATGTCCGGCCGGTGATTGCGTATGGCGCCGGAAGACAGCTCAATGCCGTTGCAAACGATGTCGTACTGGTAAGCCAGTATGTCCAGCGGATCCATGGTCTGAAGCGCCTCCATGCCACCTTGGGGCATGGAGAAGGGGTTATGACTGAATTCGATCTGCCCTGTGTCGGGATTGCGTTCGAACATGGGAAAGTCCACAATCCAGCAAAAGGCCACCACATTCCGGTCCACCAGGCCAAGTTGTCCCGCCAACATCTGGCGCACTTTGCCCATCAACGCATTTGTTTCCTCGCGTTTTCCCGCGCCGAAAAACAACGCGTCGCCTTCCCGCGCACCGGTCCGTTCACAAAGGGCCCGTTTTTCCGCCTCGCTCATGAACTTAACTATGGGGCCTTTCATTTCTCCGTCGCGCAAGGCGATCCAGGCAAGGCCTTTGGCCCCTTCCTGACGCGCATAGCGCTCCATATCGTCAAAAAACTTGCGGGGACGGTCCGCCGCGCCCTTGGCGTTGAGCACTTTAATCGTGCCACCGGATTGCGCCTGGCTGGCGAACACCTTTAGTTCGCATGCCGTGAAGATATCCGTACAGTCAATCATTTTCATTTCATAGCGGATGTCGGGCTTGTCCGTGCCATACCATTCAACGGCGTCGCGGTAGGCTATGCGGGGAAATACCTCCGATACAACATGTTTATTGGAAAGTTCTTTGAATAACCTTACCATCAGTCCTTCGAGTTCGAGAAACAAATCCTCCTGGGTGATGAAGGACATCTCCATATCAATCTGGTAGAACTCTCCCGGGCTTCGGTCGGCCCGGCTGTCTTCATCGCGAAAACAGGGCGCAATCTGGAAGTATCTGTCGAATCCGGATACCATCAGCAGTTGTTTGAACTGTTGTGGCGCCTGGGGCAACGCATAAAACTGGCCCGGATAGAGGCGGCTGGGCACTAGGTAGTCCCTTGCACCTTCAGGAGAGGAGCTGGTCAGGATGGGCGTGTGGTATTCCACGAATCCCTGACCGCAGAGATGTTGCCGTACAAGTGCTGTTGTTCTGGAACGCAGTAAAATGTTCTTATGCATGCGTTCCCGTCGCAGGTCCAGAAAACGGTACGCCAGGCGGGTTTCTTCGGGGCAGTCCAACTCCTGGTTCACCGTGAACGGTAACGATTCTTCCACCGCCGATTCTAACAGCAGGTCTTGCGCAACCACCTCAATTTCGCCCGTGCCCATATTGGGATTTATGGTATCTTCCGTACGCAGGACAACGCGGCCTGTTATGGTGACAACGCTTTCATTCCGCAGTTTTTCAGCCTCGGCAAAGAAAGGCGCGTCCGGGTTGACGACGACTTGCGTCAGTCCATAGTGGTCACGTAAATCGATGAATATGACGCCGCCATGGTC
>JAKLHG010000297.1 GCA_022710255.1 Candidatus Hydrogenedentota bacterium | reverse complement strand
CCCCATGACGTGCGTTTCCGACCTGGGCAATGGCGACTACCTGTACGAAGGAGTTGCACGCTGTGACAAGACCGGATATTCCGGATGTACTGTCCGGGTTATTCCAAGCCATCCAGACTTCCTCAACAAGCACGAAATGGGATTAATCGTCTGGGCATGACGGTGTTTCCTTGAAATAACTGCAGCCGTGCCGCGCATTGTCCGCCGGGATGCGGACGTTACGCCTGCCCCCGGGCTTGGAGCCTGATTTGTTCACGGGCATGAACCAGGGAAGCCAGCATGGCATTTACGGGGCACGGAATCTGGTTCGCTTCCCCGAACCGGGCGATGGCGCCGTTGAGGGCGTCTATCTCCGTCCGCCGCCCCTGCAACAGGTCCTCGCGCATGCTCGCATAATGGGCCGCCGTGGGCGGCAGCATCTGGTGGTAAAAGGCGTGCAGATACGCTTCGGCCGCCGCGGGCTCCAAAGGGATATCCAGAGCATCGGCCACCCGGTACAATTCGCCGACGACATCGTTCATAATGGCGCGGGTATGTTCGTTCTCCGCCAAGACGCCATAGGGAACATTCAACAACGCCGACAGCGGATTCAACGCACAGTTGTAAGCCACTTTGCTCCATAAGACCGTCGGTATGCGATCCGTGAAACAGGTGGGCAGACTCGCGGCATCCATCAACCGTGCCGACTCGCGCGCGGCCTCTTCCGCTCCCTTGCCGCCATACCCCCCGATGGCCGTCGGAGCGGCGATAACCGTTACCGCCACCCTGCCCGGTTCCATAATCCGCGCGCCATAAATTACCCGCGCGCCCAGGACACGGTTCCATCCGATTTCATGCGCAATGGCCTCCGCATTTCCGAGGCCATTCTGATAAGAACAGACCCAGGTGTCCGGAGACGCCAACGGCGCAATTTGCCGTGCCGCTTCGCCCGTATCATAGGACTTGACAGCAATCAAAATAAGGTCGAATTCCCGTTGTGACAGGTCTTCAACCCGGGTGCGCGCCGTGAGGGTGGTCACATGATGGGACCCCCAAATGCCTTCTATGAAAAGGCCGCGCTCCACGATGCGGGTGACATGAGCCTCGCGGCCGACCAGGTGTACCTCGTGCCCGGCGCGGGCCATGAACCCGCCGGCAACGGAGCCCAGAGCGCCCGCGCCCATGACGAGAATTCGCATAACTATAACTACTCCTGTGCCCTGAAATGTTTGAGTCCGTCCATTATCCGGCATACCGGTCGGCATCAGGCGGATCTATTGGAACCGGAAAACTTGAATGCCAATCGCACTTGCACTGTTATCCTCCTCCCTCCCCTTCGGTTCCTCCCTCGGGTTCACCCTCCGGTGCCTGTTCCCGCTGCGCGTCGACCGAAAGTTGACGGTTGAACACTCCGTCTTCGATAAAAGAAATGCAAAGTTCCGCAACAATCCGGCTGTTCATGATGAAGTTGTGGGACTGGTGCACGACAATCCAGTCGGACATGCCGGCCAGTTTGGTATTCTCTACCGTAATCACCCCATCATTCGGTTGCTTCAATATGAAAGACTGCCCGCGGTCCCCGGCGATGATGCCGAATTTCACGTCCGGCACCGGCAATTGGGCATAGAACGTGTCTGATGCCAATTGTTGCCCACTTGGCCCCATAAACCATTGATAGATTTGGTTGTCGCGCAAAGCACGCGCCAAGTCAGCAGGCTCATTCGGCGGCGCCAGCATGACAATGCGGCCCAGTCCCGGCGGATAACCAAAGCGAAAGGCCGCGCGCAGGATTACATTCCCCAGGGAATGCGCAATGAGATGGAACCCCTCCGTTTTGACATTTTCGCGGATAAAAGCGACCAACTGTTCGCCCAGGCCGTCTATGGAATCACGTCCCGCGGAATAGGGGAAGTTAAGCGTTTGATACCCGGCATGCTGCAACCGCGTATCAAGCATCCAAAGGGATGCACGTCCCCGGCCCATTCCCTGCAACAATACTATGGTATTTTCCACCGGTGCCGTGGAACTGTCCTCCACTGCGGCCGAGGTTTCGGGGCTTTCCGCGGAAAGGATGGAAGCGGGACATAGCGTGCCGAAAAGGCAAACAACGAACATCGCTCCGGTGGTACTGTTCCACTTCATAACACGGGCCTTACTCTTGGAGGCGCGCATGATTTCACAACAAAAAATCAAGATACATATAGGGTGTTGCGCCCTCCAACTTGAACGGTTTGGCTTGTTTTTTCATCAACAACCGTGCCGCATCAAATTCCGCCGGGCTCACTTTGGTCGCGGATCCATACAACGTCACGGTACCGGCACCTGCAGGCAAATTCTGCAGTTGAAAGGAAGTGGCGGCACCCAAGTCATAATAGAAAAGTTCCCTGCCTTCCTTCAGGTCATAGGATGCCTCAACGTAATAAAACGATGCCCCTCCCTGCGCGTTGATACTTCCTTGCAAGGCCGCCGGACCGTCAACAAAATTAAAATCCAGCCAGGTAGGTTCTTTGTGACTGATGGAAACCTTCAGTTCCAGTTGACGCCTGAACCAGCGGTCCGATTCCTCGGGCGCAACGCCGGCCAGGACGACCACGGGTTCCGGCGTCAGCATGACCTCGTATTGCCCTGGAGAAAGATACTTGACATTCTTTGTCAAATCGACGATACCGCCGACATTACGATAAAACGCCTCGAATTTGGCTGGGCGCCTCCTCAGCGTAATATCCCCCGTAATAGACCCTTTACGCGGAAACTGCACTCTCACTTCCGTGGTTTTCCCCGGTTCCAATTCTACAATCGCACGCGCGACTTGTTCCTGGTACATGAACAGAAAAGACTGGAGGCCGACAGGCAGTGTATATAAATCAAACCGTCCCATACTGTTGGTATGGCCGTAATACACAGACTCCTGCAGCACGCCATAGGCAGTCCCCTGTCGCGGCACGATGGAAACGCCGGCAATGCTCAATTCGTTGGCGCCATAGACACTGCCCATGAACCTGACCGCCCGGTAAAGGGGAAATTCATAAACCTGGTCTCCCGTCCAGTTCTCATCAATGGTGAATTGAACCGGCAGCGGTGCATAACCCCGTGCGCGGACGTACATGGTATAGTCGCCAAGGGTGAGAAAACGATCGTAAAGCAGCCCGGAAGCGTTGGTCTGCTCCCTGAAATACTTCAGCAAATACGGCTGGAGCATGTCAGCCAATTCTTTGCAGGTCGCCACCTCAAATTGGGTAATGCTCCTTCCCGTATTCCGGTCAAAAACGCGCCCCTGAAACCGGTACCTGGCGGGGATATGCTCGTCCAACCCTATCGTGACAGGCTCGTTGTGCTCCTCCGTGTGCATCCGGATTCCCCGCGCAACCACAGTATCGCCGACGCGGACAGTTACATCGTGGCGTCCCCGGGAAATGCCCTTGATTTCGAACCCCCCGTAGGAGTCGGTCTCATCCTGCTGGCCTCCTGCCTCCACAAGGACACCGGCGACACCGTCGGTAATAAATCGTTCGTCAACCACACGGCCTTGAAGCGAATAATTTGCGGGATTCCCCTTGGAACCGTCCGGTGGAACATCCGCAGGTGCGTTTGCTTCCGAGGAATTTGGGGCAGGCGCGGCATCGGAACCCGGCGCCGACCCTGCCTGTATACGGTTGAACAGGATGTAGGCGAAGTAAATGGAAATACATACCACGAGGACCGCACTTGAGGCCAGCAGCATGGGGACAATCTTGAATTTGGGCTTACCGGTTCGCGTATCCCGGGCAGCCTTGGCTGCAACCTCTTCACCTCCCACCTGGGCAAGAATATGAAGAAGCCGTTCCTTGTTGTCCACTTCCGGCTTCAGGGTTTTTACAACTTCTTTCAACAAGGCCCGTTCAATGTTCTCACGGGTTCGGGAAAGGTCTTCCTGCGCTTCTTTACGGTCAATTTTCAACACTCCGGCAATGGTCTTGGCGGAGTAGTTACAGAAGGCATTCAGCAGGATGCCCATGCGTTCCTGGGGGGTAAAGGAACCCAAATCTTCTTCTAAAGGTTCAATAAGCTCATTTTGCACCCATTTCAAATCCACGGGCGGAACATCCGTGTCGCGGGTACGCGCCTTGTTCCAATTGGGAACGCGCCGCAAGGACAGCTGGTCCGCAATTTGCTGGGCAATGGAGGCGAGCAAGAGCCCCAGTTTGCGGGCATCGGTAAGTGAGAAAAGCCGTTCATACCCTTGTTCAAAAGTCTCCACGACGACCCTATCCGCCAGATAAACACTGCCAGTCTGGGCGAGAGCAATGGCATAAACCATAGGCTGATACTTCTCGACGATGTGCTGGTAGGCCGAAGCATCACCTTGAAAAACACGGCGAACCGCCGCGGCATCTTTCTTCATTCCTGAAAAGGAAAACACTTGGCTGAACCTTATTTATACCTTTCGGAAGGATATTGCGGTCTTCCCGCCTGAACAACGCTTCACACCCCCTCCCCTCCGGAGATAGACCCCACAGGGCAGGTTGTGCTGGGACTGACGGCACCATTTTCTTCCGACGACATCGGAACACAAGCCTGATTGTTGAAAGTGTACTATTTTATGGGCGAAAAAACAAAGCAAGAGGCATTGTAAACCGGATCAGGCGGATCCGCATGACAAGGCGGCCATTTCAAGCACTTTTCGGATATCAGTATCGTCAAAGGTAACGGTATGCATGCTGCCATGGTCCGCATACCAAAGTATCCCGCGAGAGGGGTGCCTCCCTTTAAGGGTTTTAAAGGCGGCGGCGTACAAATATAACTGCATTTCATAATAGTGCTGCAGAGACGGATCGGGTTGACCTGTCTTGTAGTCCACAATAACGTCATCATCAATAACCGCGTCCACAACGCCCCGAATAAGGGCGGTACCGATATCCAGCAGGAAGGGAGTCTCCCGCTCTACCCGTGAAGCGCGAAAAAACATGGGCCACAACACTGAAGCACGGAAACGTTGTGCCACCTCAAGGAGGGCCACGCTCAATTCGGGCGCACGGTCCATTCCCAGGCCGGCCTCCCGCACCAGCCGTTTCACCTCTGGAAGCCGGTCCCCGGCAAAATCCCAATATTCAAACAATCGGTGGACAAGCGTGCCCCGTTCCATGGAATACCGCCTGTGCCGCAACAGTTCAGGGGTGATGTCGATACCGGGGGTATCCTTCCACTCTTCATCCATATCCATAAGCCCGGTTATTTGGGATAACAAGCGGGTAACCGAAAAAACGCGCCTGTCCCCCACGTCTTCCATAACAACCGGTTGTATCCGCGTTTCAATGGCATCCTTGTCGAGTTTACCTGCCACTTTCTGGGCCGGGCGGACCGGGCACGTTTTGGGAAGGTTCCGCGTGACGCGCAATTGCCACCCTGGGGCGGCGATGATACCTTCGTCGGAACCATCCGCTAAATCATAGGCCCGGTTGAACGTG
>JAKLHG010000296.1 GCA_022710255.1 Candidatus Hydrogenedentota bacterium | reverse complement strand
GACGCCGCAATCAGATTCGGTTATGCCTCGGTATCATGAAATGGATACCATCTTAACTGATAATGAAAATCCGTGTTCAAAGGAGCGAAGCAATCACCATCGGCGACAGGCGCTTTTTGATAAAGTTGTTGGTACAGGGATCGTTTCGGGGTGTTTACCATTACAGGGGATGGTGCGTTGGAAAAGACGCTGGTACATTGTAGACCAATACTTCTAAAGAGGCGCTTATTTTCGATAATAGGCACGATAAGCACCCGGCGTATCCCCACGGTAACGCTTGAACAGTTTACAGAAGTTCGCCTGGTCATTTATACCTACCAGTTTTGCTATGGAACTGGCGGGAAGGGTGCTTGTGCGCAACAAACGGCATGCATGTAGAATACGGATTCGTCCCCGTACTTCAGAGAAATTCGCCCCGGTTAGTTGTTCAAGCGTTCTCGTAATGGTGGACAATGCTACGTCACAGGTCTCAGCGGTGGTTGTGAGCAAATTTTTTTTGTCGTAAGAAACGTGTATTGCAATAATTGCCTTGGGCAGGTAGGGGTATTTATGTTTGAAGTCCGAAGAACAGGTTCTCGCTGCACGTCGTAGGACTTTCTCCGCTGCAGCGATTAGCGATTCATCGTTATTGAGTGTATTTACCGATTCGACAAATGCGGTGTAGGCGCTCCACACTGCATGGATATCGCCGCCCTGCCGTTTTGCGGACTCGACAAGTTGCGAAACCATGCGAATGATCCCCGGTTTCAACTGTTCAGGGTAGCGTTTATTTTCTTCCAGGAAATCGATAAGAAACGTCCTGCATTCCTGCGTGCGTCCACACAAAAGGGAAAGCGCCATAATCGACACTTCGACGGGGTTATCCCTATGATGGTAACGCCCTTGGATATGTTTAGGAGCCGGAGTTACCGCTGCTGTCGGTGAACCGGGTACTTCATCGGGGTCTTCCAGGGTATTGCCGTAGAAATCCTTGAATAGCGCACGCAACCCGTCAAGTATCCATTCTGTGGCGGCCCGAACGGAACCTTGCGGAAGTGTCCGCATATCTTCAAGGGTAAAAGGAGGATGCGCTCCATCTACATCAGTTTTATTCAGAGCCGCGAGTCCTCTTTCAATGGCAAGCCCGATCTTTGAGGTATCCATATCCGGTACGTAAGGGCCTAAAGTGACCGTGTAGTTGTCCTCCGGTATTACAGCAGCACTAACACAGGTGAAGCCCATGTGGCAAACGAAAGTGACCGGCACGTCTCCGCTAAGGACCATTTCAAGATATTCTTCGCGGGATGCCCGGCAGGCTTGTTTACCTTTTGACTGTTTCTTTACCCAAGTGCAGGCGGCACATCCTCCGCGTCCTGTGATATGCCAGTCGTTTGGTCCGTGGACGCTCACCGGCACGGACAGCGCAGCTGCCGCACGATCCAGAAAGAGCCTGGTTTCTTTTTCATGAAAAAAGTCAGGAGTCAATTTCATGAACACACCTCAAATACCGGGGAAGCGCCGTCTGGAGGGGCGGCGGTAATCTGGATGGGTGTTCCGTACAGGGCTTCACGGGCCAGACGGCAGGCAAGATCCGGGGTGTTGTTATCGCGGCTGATATGGGTCAATACCACCAGTCGAAGCGAATCATGTTTCAGATCCCGCAACATCCGCTGCACGTCGAGATTGGACATATGGCCCATGCGGCTGTGAATACGTTGTTGTACTTGCGGCGGATAAGGGCCTTGCCGAAGCATGTCCGGGCAGTAATTGGCTTCCACCACCAACGCGTTCGAACCGGCCAGTCGTGCCCTCGTTAATTGGGAATAATGCCCGCAGTCGGTGGTCATGCCCAGTTTTGCTCCGTTAGAGCGGAAAATATAGTTTACCGGATCGGCGGCATCGTGGGAAACGGCGAAGCTTGTAGCCTCGATGTCATTAAACCGAAGTGACTCACCGGATTCAAAACAGTTCAGATTGGGAATATGTCCCACATACTCCGGCAGAGCTCGGGCGCAACCATGTGTCATGAATATGGAAACACCGGTATGGCGCGCCAGAACACCAATACCTTTAATATGGTCCGCATGTTCATGGGTAACGACGACGGCGTCAAGTGTTTCAGGTGCTATTCCTACTTCAGAAAGTGTTTGGGATAACCGTTTAAAGCTGAAACCGTTGTCTACCAAAATTCTTGTGGTATTGGTGAATACGAGCAAGGCATTACCGCTGCTGCTGCTGCCCAGAATCACGAATCGCAACACGAAAATTTAGGCTCCTTATTAGTTGTGCTTTTCTAGCACCCTTCTAAATGTGTATTAGTCTATACCGTATGAACGCTATATTTTGATGTCTGGGATATTGTTCATATTGTACTAAATCAAGGTCCATCCACCAGATTTGCCGGTGGTTGTTGATCCAGATTATCGAAAGCGCCTTTACAAGCCCAACGCGAACCATATATGCGACCAAGACGCCAACGGAAAAACCATGATTCTGCCCTTGTTTCTATGAACTCAGGTATCCTTTGCGTTATGGCCGAGAATCTGGTCGTCTTTCGGGTAACTTTCCTTATCTTGCTTCATGTCACAAATAAAAACGGAACGTTATAGGGTGTCGCTTTTTAATCAGCATAAGGTGTCGATTCTCAAAGAGGTATTCTTAACATCAGGTATTGTCGTTCACTCAAGAACATCATCGTCGGCGGATGAAATTGCCGGATTGGAGGAGAAGTACTGCCTTTTATCTTCGATTTCACGAAACGTATCTGCGCATGGAAGCGGATCCCGGCTGTCCCGTATCAGGGGCCACAGCGTTGCATACTGTGCGTTCAGCGCAATATACTCCTGCCATTTATCCGGAACTTCTTCATCCGTATAGATGGCGCGGACAGGACATTCGTCTACACATACACCGCAATCGATACATTCACTCGGGTCGATAACCAGCATGGTTTCCCCTTCGTGAAAGCAATTGACGGGACATACGCTGACACATTCGGTGTACTTGCACTTGATACAAGGTTCGCATACAACGAAAGTCATTGATTCATGCTCCTCTAGATATTTGTATGGTCATAGGACCTTTCTGGCCGTTTGTTGTAACTGGCGTCCCAGTTCAGGGGATATGCTGAACGAAATAGTCTTTCATCACTTGAATCATCCCGTCTTCGGTCTGATTTGAGGCTTCAATGACCGGTTTCAAGGCATTAGTGTTCAACGCTTGCGTGGTAACAGGACCGATAGAGACATATAACGGACGCAATAGAATTTCTAATAGGCTTTTCATAAGTCCTCCGTCAGCAAAAGCACGTACTGCGGAGGGACTGAAAAAAGTGACAACATCCGGGGAGAAATCCAGCATCCGCTCAATTTCAGTTTGGTCTGGCTGCTTGAAAAGAGTTTTATAACAGGTAATCTGCATTACTTGCATTCCTGCCGCTTCTAACTCCTTTTTGATTTCGTTCTGGGCAAGGTTGCCCAAGGGTAATAAAACGCGTTTCGCTTCAGGAGAAGATTCCCGTTCAAGCAGGGCTTTTACAAGGAATTCAGACACATGCGTATCCGGGATGACCTGGGCCTCCAGTCCTTCCTCGCGTAACGCGTCGGCTGTGGCCCTTCCAATGGCTGCCACCCGGCAGTGGTGCAAATCGTCATAGGACTTTCCAGAGACGCGCAGACAGTTTCCGAAATAGTGCACGGCATTCGCACTTGTCACCACCAGCCAGTTGAATTCTGAAATGGAGTCGGGGCATCGTGCTTCAGGCACCGGTGCGATTTCAATGAGAGGCAGTTCGAAAACCCGAGCCCCCTCATTCAGGAGTTTCTCAATAAAAAAGACAGACTGGCGCCGGGCACGGGTAACGACGATATGTTTGTCGCGTAACATCATAATTGTGGTATTTCCGTGAATTACGCTTTCAATCCGGCCTGAAGCGCAGCACCGAGTTTTCTGCCCAGGGTCAAAGCGTCTTTGATACAACCGTTATTGTGGAGGCGCACAGAACGGCCGGTTTCGGGGTCCACCGCCAGCGCCTCCACGTGGAGGTGCCCTTCCACACATCGGGCACGCGTACCCAGGGGTGAACGGCATCCTCCGCCAAAGGCTTCGAGCACTGCCCGTTCACAGAATGTTTCGGCTGCGGCAGTATGGTCATGCAGCGGCTTCAGATACTGGGCAAGGTCACATGCGTCTTTACGGATTTCAAGTGCAAGTGCGCCTTGTCCTGGCGCGGGTAACATTTGGGCGGAAGGAATTTCATATAAGCCTGGTTCCCGGTCAAGGCCCAGTCGAACAAGCCCTGCCAGGGCAATGACAACAGCATCGAAACGGCCTTCACGTACTGCGGCTATTCGCGTGGGCACATTACCGCGAAGCTCCCCGATGCGAAGATCAGGACGGACAAGCAGAAGTTGGGTCTGCCTGCGAAGGCTTGACGTGCCCACAAGGGCTCCCCGCTTTAGAGACTCCAATGAATATCCGCTTCGGGATATCAGGACATCCGCAGGTGACTGACGTTCAGCGATGGCAGCAATATACAGACCGTCTGGTTGCTCTATGGGAAGGTCTTTGAGGCTGTGTACGGCGACATCAACCCTTCCCGACTGCAATGCCTGTTCAATTTCACGGGTAAAGGCGCCCAAGCCGCCAATTTCTGACAGGGGAGATTGGGACAGATGATCGCCCGTCGTTATGACAATCTTGATTTCTGCTTCAAGTTCCGGAACACATGCTACGCATTTATTAATGATGTGCTGTGTTTGCGCCAGGGCCAATGCGCTGCCACGGGTTCCAAAAACAATTTTCATAGGGACTCCGTGTCAGAGAGGTCAAAGATATGCTTGATAAACAGCATAAACTGGTCCTGTTCCGAGGAAGAGGCATTTTTCAGGGCGGCCACCGGTTTGCGCAACAAGTTGTTGCTGATGCGCCGAGCAAGGGATTCCACTACTTGACGCTCTCCATCCGTCAAGTGGGGCAGTTTATCAAAAGCTCTACGCAATTCCCGCTCCCGGACGTTATCAAAACTATAGTTAAGGGCTTTTATCAATGGATCCGCCTGCAGGCGCCTTCTCCAATTTATGAAACTGGCTGTTTCGTGTTCGATGATTTCCATGCAGACATCAATTTCCTCCTGGCGCTTCTGCAAGTTACGTTCCGCTACCGTCTGCAGGTCATCCATGTCATAACAATATACATTATCCACGAGGGCTGCCTCTCTTTCGATGTCCCGGGGCACCGCAATGTCGATAACAAACATGGGCGCCCGACCGCGCTGCTCGATGGCGCGCTCAAAATCACTTGTTTTTAGAATGACTTCAGGCGCGCCGGTTGAACTGATCACAATATCAGCATCGCAAAGCGCTTCGTCAAGGGCATCAAGCCCGACAGCTCTGCCGTGAAATTTTTCCGCGAGCGTTTCAGCCTGAGCCGACGACCGGTTGGCAACT
>JAKLHG010000295.1 GCA_022710255.1 Candidatus Hydrogenedentota bacterium | reverse complement strand
AACTTAGGAATTTGGAACTCTCTTGTAGGTCTTGGTATTCCTCAAGAGTGATTGTAATAGTTTCATCGTCCATAAAAGCGGTGATTCCCTATAATATATAATACTTTTTTCTTAAATGTCATCGCTACCGGTAAGGAGAATCATCATGTCGAACGCATCTTTTGCCTGCGCGGTAAACTGTATGGACGGCCGCACCCAGGAACCGGTGATACAGTATCTGAAAGAAAATCTGCACGTGGACTATGTGGACGCGGTCACTGAACCCGGGCCCATAAAATTCCTTGCCGAGGGGAATATGGTCTGGGTGGATAATATCCGGGCCTGTTGCGATGTGTCCGTTCAGAAACACGGGTCCAGCGCAATTGCCTTGATCGCCCATTATGACTGCGCCGGTAACCCGCAGCCCAAGGAAGTGCAACTCGAACAGCTTCGCGAATCTGTACGCGTGGTGCGGGGGTGGTATTCCGATGTTGCCATTTATGGCCTCTGGGTAAATGAAAACTGGACGGTGGAGGAAGTTTTTATCAGTGTGCCGGAAACAAAATAACGGGTGGCGCCATGGGTGAATTTATATATTCTTTTGTCAGCATCGCTTCCCGTTACCATGATGGAGTCACCGCGCTCTCGGGCATGCGCAGACTTGCCGGAATCATGCATCCTCACGGTGTTCCTGTAACCTGGCTGGTCAGCGTGGATTCCGCGCGTGCGGCGGCGGAAGACCTGACGCGTTGGCACCAGGATTACGGAGATGAGGTGGGAGTGGCGCCGCCGGAGCTGTCTCTATCGCCCGTGGATACCCTGCCCTGTTACGAGGCGCGCCGTGACCGCCTTGCCCGGTTCCGCGATGAAATTCAGCATATCCTTCCCTGGGCGCGCTGTGTCGTGGCTTCCGGACACAGCGACCCCGAGACGGTGCGCATGTGCGCGGAAATCGGAATAGAAGGAATGTGGGGGTTGTGCTGGGAACAAATCGATGTGGACGACCTTACGGACCGGGGGTGCCCTTGGGGCAGTTACTACATGCATCCGGAAGACCGGTTGCGCCCAGCCCCCGGCAAGAGTCTGCTCAGTTTTGAGTGGACCGCCCGGGACCTGCTGAAATCCTTTCACAGCGGCTATGCCAGCCTGTATTCCACTGATCCCAACGATGTGGCCCGGAGCGGTCTCTGTTCCTGGGAAAACATCGACTACTGGAAAGGCTTGGCGGACAATTATATCCGCAACACGCGCTATAACGACCATGTTTTCATGGTGCAACAGCAGGAATCCCATGAAATGGAGATTGCGGACGGCTGGCGCTGCTATACCGGGGAGGACATCCGCGAGGCTTCGGCCATGCTGGACGCCTTTATCCGCCACATCAAGCCCCATGCCGTTATGAAAACGCTGCCGGAAGTCGTGCGCCTTTATAGAGAGCGGTATAAATTTACCCCGTCTTCTTACATGCTGTGGGAAGATACGCCGTTGCCATGCCGCCCGAATCCGGACTATAACTGGAGCAGTTGTGTAGGCCCCTGGCCGAAAACATTTCTATATTTTGACCGGGAAACGCAAATGATGTTTGTGGACGGCAAGGTGGAGCCGATATGTGTACGAAACTACCATCGTCCATGGCGTTACGGCGAGTATTATGCAGAACCGGAAATACCGCGGGTGCAACTGGTCCGGGAAACCCGTTTTACGTGGCGGCGTGAACTCGAAATCAGCATTACCGCTTCCAAAGCTTTGCCTTACGGGGTGGCCTTGTGGAAGGATTACAGCCTGTATCAGATTGGCGAGGCCCCTGGGCTCCTTGAGGGCAAAATACTTCCTCATGAACTGCTGTTCCTCCGCTACAATCTTGAAGAAGGCGAAAACCGTTTTTGCATCGAATTACTGGGAAAATAGACACGAGCCCCCCCCCGCCGGAGTTTCATGAAAGCACTTCGTTTAAATACTGCCCCCGACCGATTGCTGGTGATCGCCGTATTGATGCTGGCTCTGCTGCTGCGCGTTGTCTATCTCCTGGCCAATATGCAGAGCCCGGATTTCCGTTCTCCGGTACTGGACCCCCAGCTGAATGATTATTGGGCCCGGGCACTAATCACGGGAGACTGGACGCCGCCGCCACATGCCGATGATCCCGAAATAGAAACCACACCCTATGGACGGCCCCCCGCGTATCCCTGGCTGTTGGCCGGTATATACCGGGCTGCCAGAGGCAGTTATCTCGCGCCGCGTCTTTTCCAAATTGCGGCGGGTTTGCTGAACATCTTCCTGGTTTTTCTGCTGGGTCGGCGCCTGTCGGGAAATGCTTCAGGGATTATCGCTTCCTTTCTCATGGCTGTATTCTGGGCGGCGGTGTATTTTGAAGGGGAGTTGAACTCACCCGTATGGGAGGCCTGTCTCGCCTTGGGGATGGTTCTCTGCCTGTTGCACTGGACCGATGCAAAAACCTTGCGCTGGCTGGCCGCTTCGGGCCTGCTTCTCG
The DNA here is from genome assembly GCA_022710255.1 of Candidatus Hydrogenedentota bacterium. Lineage (GTDB taxonomy): Bacteria > Hydrogenedentota > Hydrogenedentia > Hydrogenedentales > CAITNO01 > JAAYBJ01. Next base: position 2,963 of record JAKLHG010000295.1, on the reverse strand, counting down.
GTGTGGGTGCGCTGATGCGGCCCAATATCCTGCTCCCCGGCGGCGCCATACTGGCCTGGGTCGTCTGGCATGCGAAGAAAGGGGGAGGAAGCACAGGGTCTGTCATCACAACGGTCCCGGTGTACTTGGGATCGGCCCTGCTGATTATTTTTCCTGTCATTATCCGCAACTGGGTCGTCGGCGGGCAGTTCGTGTTTATTTCCTATTATGGCGGGATAAACGCCTATATCGGTAACAATCCCCATTCCGGGGGGACTTCCCCGGAAGTGCCCGACCTGTATGAAATATCGGGCGTGGAGGAATGGAATTGTTTCAACTACCCCAGCATCGTGCGCGGGTTGGCGCGCCACCTGAAGAAGCCCGACCTGGACTTCTCCGGTGCGTCGCGATATTTCTACAAGCGCGCTCTTCTCTTTTGGCGGGAGACCCCCCTACAGGCGATTGCGTTGACTCTGCGCAAGGCGTGGTTGTTCTGGGGGCCCCATGAGATATCGGACAGCAAGGTGATCCACTATGAACGGTTGCATTCAAACTTGCTGTCGCGCCTGCCCCGGTTTTCTCTGCTCCTGGCGCTGGCATTGACGGGACTTGTGGTCTGCGTATTGTCTAATAAATCTCGGGAGAGGATGGATCCTTCCGCGTCAGCGCTGTCGCTGTTATTTGTCGTCGGCTACTTCTTTTCCATCCTTCCCTTTTTCATATCCGAGCGGTATCGTTTCCCTGTGGTGCCGTTTTTACTGCCTTTCGCCGGTTTTGCCGTGGTTCTGGCCTGGGAACGCTTGCGGCAAAGAAAAATAAAAGCGGTCTTTCTCGTTACGCTTGGCTTTATCTTGTGTTACGGGGTAGCGACGTATCCGCTCTTATCCTATGCGCCGGATTATTCCACGTGGTATCTGCACCGTGGCCTGGCACATGCCGCGCAGGGAGATATGCGGGACGCCGAAGCCGCGCTGGAGCAGGCACTACGGGAAAACCCGGACAATGATGAAGCCCACTTGCAGTTGGGGTATATTCACGCGACGCAAGGCCTTAAAGAGGATGCCATGGAGCATTACCGCCGGGCATTGGAGGCGAACCCCAACAATGTTTTTGCCGCCAATAACCTGGGCTATGAGCACTATCTCAAGAACGAGTACCCCGAGGCGGAAAAGTATTACCGGCAGGCGCTGGAACGCTATCCCATATATACCCTTGCCCTGAACAACCTCGGTAATGTGTTATTGCGGGAAGGGCGGGCTGAAGAGGCCCTGGCGTGTTTTGAAAAGGCGCTTGACATCCATCCTCACGACCCTTTTGCCCGGTATAACATCGGGAACGTGCATCTTGAAACCGGGGCTTTTGACAAGGCCGTCGAGGTGTTTCAGCAGGCCTTCGAAGAACAGCCTTTCAATCCGAATATCGCCAATAATCTTGGCCTTGCCCTGGCTCATTCCGGACGGCTCGAAGAATCCATCGCGTGGTTCGAGAAGGCGCTTGGCCTCTCCCGGAATTATCCCCTGGCTCATTTCAACCTGGGCAATGTTTATGGGGATATGGGAGACCTGGATCAGGCGTGTTGCCATTACGAACAGGTGCTCATGGTATGGCCCGAACATGTGGAAGCACGTGAACGTTACCAATTATTATGCGGCAGTTTGCCTATCCCATAGGCATTACGGCACCGATGCGCCCATGGGCTTGCCGAAGTCATTCCTGATTTTCCATTGAGACATCGCCTTCCAAGGTTTCACTTTCCCGGCTTAATTCACGAAGCCCGATCCGTTCAAAGGAAAGGCAGATCATTCCTATGATGACAATGGGGACCAGGTTATAGAGGTGGGCAAAAATGGCGATGGCCCTCGCCGCGTTCAGATTGATTTCCGGCACGACCAGAATCAGCCCGCCGACCACGCCCGCATGGAACGGGCCGATAAAGCCCGGCGGACCGGGGATGCTGATAAAAATGGACAAGAGCGACAGGACGACAAAGGGCGTATACCACGGGACCTCCACATGGAACGCGGCGTAAATGGATGCCTGGGACAAGGCGAACGTGCCCCACAACAGGAGGGATACGCCGGTGGCCTTCGCAAGGTTTTTAAAGGAGGTCAACACCTGCATGCCTTCCGCGAAATGCTCGAAAAGGCGATGCACGAAAGTTGCCAACTTTTTGGAGATGCGTCCCAGAATTGCGTCGGAAAGCGCCAGGAAAAGATTCTTCTTGGCGAATAAAATTACCAGCAGCACCACCCCTGACAACATCACCACGGTCAGCATCGATACCGTGCCGCGAATCATTTCACGGGATATGGCGCCGGAGTACAGGTTGCGGAACTCTTCGGGCAGATAGACGTCTTCGGTGGGATTGAAGACCAGAAGGGAAACCAGGAACACGGCAACCAGCCCGAAAAGGTCCGTAAGCCGGTCCAGCGCCACAAAAGCGACGGTTTTGGGGAAAGGAATATTTTGACTGCGGCTCAGGGTCAGGGCTCGAATAACTTCGCCGATACGCGCCGGCAATACAAAATTACCGAGGAATCCAATTTGTGTCGCGCTGAATAAATGCCAAAAGGAAACCGGTGTCACGGGATTGACAATGTAACTCCAGCGCCAGATACGCACCAAAAAGCCGAGCAGAATAAATACCATGCCCAGCAACAACCAGGCGAGGTTGGCGTCGCGAAGCGCCTTCCATACCTCTCCCCAGTCGGTATCCCGGAAAAGGAACCACATCAGAAAGACGCCGATAATCAGTCCAAGCAGGATTTGTATTTTCTTTTTCACACTATATTACCCGACCCGCTCCCAAAAGGAAACACGGGACCTCTTTGAATTCGACCGCACAAAGCGGCTTAGAAAGCAGTATGTTGTTCACGCTTTAGCGTGCCGGGCTTACAGTAAAACTTGTGGGGTGCGTAAGTCCGGCACACTGAAGTGTGAACAACATACCTTCTTACAATCCTTGACAGAGGACCTTCATGCAC
>JAKLHG010000294.1 GCA_022710255.1 Candidatus Hydrogenedentota bacterium | reverse complement strand
TTGGAGCGCCAGGCGGCCCTGCTGCTGCTGGACAACGTCCTGTTCGACCCGGAAGCCGCCGAAAAACCGGCGCTCCAGGCTTTCTTTATCGTGAGAACGAAGGGGGTGGTCGCGGCGCTGCACCAGGCGCCGGTGACCCGTGGCGCGCGGATTTGTAAACTGTACAATCACGGATTCATCGTGCGAACCCCCTCCGTAACCCTCGCCTTCGACCTCGTGAGCGGGAGGCACTTGGGAAACGATGGCTTTGTCCTGCCCGACGAACTCCTTGAAGACCTCGCGTGCGCCTGTGACCTCCTGTTCATCAGCCATTTTCACCCGGACCATGCCGACCTGCGTATCGCGGAACTGTTCGTCCGCAACGGAAAGCGGGTGGCTGCCCCCGAAGGGCTCTGGGAAACGCGGCCCTTTGCGGAGGGTCTCATCTACCTGAAGCGCACGGCCGATGCCGAACAAACCATTCCCATACGGGGCGGCGCGGATAGCGTAAAGGTGATTAACTACCCCGGTCATCAGGGTGACCCTGTCGCGAACAATGTCGTCGTTGTCACCACACCCGACGGCTTGACCTTCGCCCATACGGGCGACCAGTCCAACACCGGGGATTTCGAATGGATTGACACGGTTTCCAAAACGCAGAAGATTGACGTGCTGATGCCCAACTGCTGGACGCCGGACCTGCCGCGCCTGATTGCGGGCTTCAATCCGGTCCTGGTGATCCCGGGGCATGACAACGAAATCAGCCATACCCTTGACCAGCGCAAGCCCTCGTGGCTTATCCGGGAACGGCTGGGCGACATGGCCGGCCGGGCCGTGCTCATGGCATGGGGGGAATGCTATGATTATGCCGCCGAGTAAGCACGGGACATTTCGGCGTTTTTGATTCTCAGCATCGGCAACGGGGACTTTTGTTGGCAACGCTGCAAATCTGTTGTAAGACAAGTGTCTGGAGACGGTCTCATGTATCTCAGAAACGGTGTACACTATCTTCTGTTGTTGGGGCTCTTAGGGGGCGCCTTCTCCATTCATGCCCAAGCCGCCGTTGAGATATCGGGATGTCAATTATGGCTGGACGCCGGCGAACTGACCGGTAACGGTACCGCCATCTCCCCCTGGCAAGACCGCTCCGGGCATGGGTTTCACGCGGTCCAGCCGGATCCGGGCCGTCAACCGCTTTGCGCCGAACAGGCGATCAACGGCCGTTCCACGGTACGCTTTCAGGGAAAGGCGTTCCTGTCTGTGCCTCTGCAACGGGAGTGGTCCGGCGAGAATTGGACGGTGTTTGCCGTGGCATCGCTGAATGCGGACACGCCCGCCAATTACCGGGGCATTATCGGAAATCGGTTCGGGCCGGGAAACGCGTCCTGGTGGTCGCTGGGAACGAAGGGCGACGGCACCTGCTACCTGGAACTCGCCGCAGGTGTCGGTGTTAATACCCCCTGGCTGCCCGCCACATCGCGTGCCTGCGTCTATACCGTTGTCAAACAGGGGGAACAATTCTCCCTGTACCGCAACAATAAACTTCTCGGAACGGCAACATGGCCGGATGTCGGGGGCATGGCGAACGAACTTCGGATTGGCATGTGGTTTGCCGATGGGCAGGAGTGGAACGGCGACATCGCCGAGATTCTGCTGTACGACAGGGCGCTGGATGATGAAGAGCGCAACCGGATGGAGACCGGCCTGGCGGAAAAATGGGCGGTGCCGTTTGCGGGGAATATGGTCGTCAGGGAAAGCACCTGGGCGGAAACCCTGACAAACACCCGCAAGGCCCTTCGAGACCGCGAGCACCAATTTGGACCCGCCCTGTGGGAGGATGGGGTGTTGGGCGAGGTATGGGCAGAACTGACGCGCTCTTTTCCAGCAGAGGCCGCCCGGTTCGAACGTTACACTCTCCTGGCGCAATACAGCCCTCTCGAATGGTTCCGCCGCCATCAGGACCTCACTGTCGAAAAAGCGGTAATAGAAGCGGCGGGTTCCGGTATGCGCACCAAAGCCGATGACCTTGCCGCCGCCGGAGCGACCCCGGACGACCCGCGCTGGATATTGCTGATGGATGAAGCGGCGCTGATTCAAGATGCGTTTAGTGCCTGCGAACGACACCTTGACCAGATTAATTTCGCCGCGCTGCGCCGGGCGGTAACGGACCTGTCCTTGTCCTATCCTGACCACTATGCCGACGGCCCGGCCTATCTCAAACGGCTGGAGAACATGGAAGCGGGCCTGCCGGCCCTCCGGGAACGGCTGGCGCGCTGCGATGAGGCTGCCCTGTCGGACGCCCGGGAAATTCTCGCGCTTCAGCGCGAAGCGCTCCTCGCCAATCCCCTGCTCGATTTCGACCGTATCCTGCTGGTGCGGCGCGGGTTGGCGAGTCCCGGTCTCGGCTTGGTTCAGAACTGGCAAAGCAACTGCGCCCTGCCGAGGACGGGGTTTGAGGATGCCATCGCCACGCTTTCCCTGGATACCCCCGACGGAGCGTTAACGCCCGTATACAAACCCGACCGTCCCGTATTCGTCGGCGATGTGGACCTGCATTTCAATGCGGACCGGCTCCTGTTTTCCTCCATCGGCACGCAGGACCGCTGGCAGATATTCGAGGTCCTTGCCGACGGAACCGGTCTGCGTCAGGTGACGCCGGGCGATGAGCCCGATGTTGACCATTACGACCCCTGCTATCTGCCGGACGGCGACATCATTTTCGCGTCCACGGCCTTCTTCACGGCCGTGCCCTGCGTAAACGGGAGTACGCGCTGCGCCACTCTCTACCGGATGGACGCGGACGGCGGTCATATCCGCCAGTTGTGTTTCGACCAGGAGCATAACTGGTGCCCCACGGTACTTCCCAATGGCCGGATACTGTATCTGCGCTGGGAATATACCGATACGCCCCACAGTCACGACCGCGTACTGTTCCACATGAACCCCGACGGCACCGGGCAAATGGAATATTACGGCAGCAATTCTTATTGGCCGAACTCGCTTTTCTACGCGCGCCCCATTCCCGGGCACCCCGGACAGTTCGCGGGCATCGTCAGCGGTCATCACGGCGTACCCCGCATGGGCGAACTCGTACTGTTCGATATTGAGCGGGGACGGCGGGAGTCTGAAGGCGCCGTACAGCGCATTCCGGGATACGGCAAGGGCGTGGATTGGGGCGGCAGTCTGAATCACGACTCGCCCCTTATCGCGGACAATCTCGTGGACGCCTCATGGCCCAAGTTCCTGCACCCCTATCCCCTCAGTGACAACTACTTCCTCGTCTCCTGCAAGCCGACGCCGGAATCCCTGTGGGGGATTTATCTCGTGGATGTTTTTGACAACATGCTCCTGCTGCGGGAAGAACCCGGCTACGCCCTGTTCGAACCGATTCCCTTTCAAAAGACGCCCGTACCCCCGGTGATTCCCGACATCGTGGACCCGAACCGGGATGATGCCCTGGTGTATCTTTCCGATGTGTACGGGGGCGACGGGCTGCGCGATATCCCCAGGGGCGCGGTCAAGGCGCTGCGCCTGTTTTCCTACCATTTTTTGTATCCCGACATGGGCGGTCCCCAGGCCGTGGTGGGCATGGAAGGGCCGTGGGACATGCGGATCGTTCTGGGCGTCGTGCCGGTGGAGGAAGACGGTTCCGCTTATTTCCGTGTGCCCGCGAATACCCCGATTTCGATTCAGCCCCTTGACGGGGAGGGCAAGGCGCTGCAACTGATGCGCAGCTGGTTTACGGGGATGCGGGGCGAAACGGTTTCCTGCGCGGGATGCCATGAGAGCCAGAATACGGCGCCGCCGGCACACTCCGGCATCGCGATTCGCAGGCGCCCCTCGGAGATTACCCCCTGGTTCGGCCCGAACCGGGGTTATAACTATGACCGCGAGCTGCAGCCCGTGCTGGACAAACATTGCGCTGGCTGCCACAATGGCGAAGCACGCGCCGATGGCAGCAAAATACCCAACCTGAAAGACCGCACCCACATTACCGATTACACGAGCGTCTTTCACCACGGCGGCCGGGATGCGGGTCATTTCTCCGTGTCCTATGCGGAGTTGCACCGCTTCGTGCGCCGACCGGGACTGGAGAGCGACTATCACCTGCTGACACCCATGGAATTCCATGCGGACGCCACGGAACTGGTGCAGCTGCTCCGCAAGGGACATTACAACGTGAAATTGGATGAGGCGGCCTGGGACCGCATCATCACCTGGATTGATTTCAATGCCCCCTTTCATGGCACCTGGACCGAGGTCGCCGGAAAAGAGCGGGTAGAATATCCGGCAAGGCGCCGCCGCGAACTGCTCCGGCGGTATGCGGCCATGGACACCGACCCGGAAGCCATCCCCGTCGCGCCGACGGAAGCGGTTGTCCCCGTGATGCCCGCGCCCCTGCCCGAGGCGCCCCAGCCTGAACTGAATTGCCCGGATTGGCCTTTCACGGAGGAAGAGGCCAAGAAACGTCAGGAGGGCCTGGGTGAGACGCGCAGAAGCGTGGAGTTGGGCAATGGAATCCGGCTGGACCTTGTTCTCATACCGCCCGGGGCCTTTGTCATGGGACAAGCAGACGGCCTTCCCGATGAAAGCCCCGCCTCGGTGATCGCCATTGATAAGCCGTTTTGGATGGGCGCCTGTGAAGTCACCAATGCCCAGTTCGCGCGGTTCGATCCCTCCCATGACAGCGGCGTGGAGTCCCGCTTCTCCATGCAGTTCGGGGTGCGCGGCTTCTATGTCAACGGGCCGGAACAACCTGCCGTTCGCGTGTCGTGGGACCAGGCAATGGCGTTCTGCGCATGGCTTTCCGAAACCACCGGCGCGCATTTCACCCTGCCCACCGAAGCGCAATGGGAATATGCGTGCCGGGCCGGAGCGGCCACACCATTCTTTTATGGCGGCCCCGACGCGGATTGGTCGCCTTACGCCAATCTGGCCGACGCCAAACTGCGAGAATTTGTCTGCCACACCTACAAGAAAGAACGGGAACCGTGGTTGGATGCGAGCAAGTATGACGACTGGATTCCCAAGGACCTGCGGTTCAACGACAACGGATTTTTATCCGACGCCACGGGACAATACCACCCCAACGCATGGGGGTTGTATGACATGCACGGTAATGTGGCCGAATGGACGCGCAGTGACTATAAGCCCTATCCCTACCGTGAAGACGATGGACGAAACGATGGTTCGGCATCGGAGCGGAAGGTGGTTCGCGGCGGTTCCTGGCGCGACCGGCCGTCCCGGGCCCGTGCCGCATTCCGCCTTGATTACCAACCGTACCAGCCCGTATTCAATGTCGGGTTTCGCGTAATTCTGGAAATCCCATAAACGATAAACATCAGATATCCTGATCTCGTCGGAAATGCCCACGGCACTGGAAAACAAACAAAAAGGCGGAGCAAAAAGGGACTGACGACGAAATAGCCGTCAGTAACGAAGCATGGATGCCCTTTACTGCTCCTGGCTATTTC
>JAKLHG010000293.1 GCA_022710255.1 Candidatus Hydrogenedentota bacterium | reverse complement strand
TACGGAAAGTATGCCCCAGTCTTTTTCCGCATTGTTGAAAACACCGGCCGACCCGTTTAATGAGATGCCCCTCTTCAGTGGGGCGCCCATTTTTCACGAACCCCAGGAAAGTGTTGTATTTGAAGGGATGAAGTATGTCCGCGGGCTCCTTTCCGGGCAGGAACAGCTATTCAACCTCCGGGAAGACCCTGGAGAACGCAATTCTCTGGTGTTTCAGGACCCGGTTAGCGTCGAGAAGGGGCGTCAATTGCTGGATGCCGCACGGGTTGCCGATGACCGAACAAGCGAAAAATTGGGCATCCAAAAGACTGATTCAGACCTTCTAAATAGTGAGGATATCCGTTCTCTGGAGGCCTTGGGCTATCTTTGATTGGTCATGTCGTAAATGTCCTGTACCGGCTGTCGTTTTTCGCCCGTGAAACAAAACTGTTATGATACCGGTATCGCAAAAACGATTGCGTTAACTGGTTGTAGACAATAGAACTGCCATGCAACACACAGATAAATGTAAGGAAAAACCCATGATAACCAGCCGCCGTTCCTTTCTGAAACAACTGTCCGCATTCTCAGCCGCCCCATTCATACTCTCTTCGGGCGTCTGGAGTGCCGCAACCGGGCCTAATGACCGTATTACCTTGGGTTTTATCGGTACAGGCAAGCAGGGCAGTTACCTGCTGGATGCATTCCTGAACCATAAACGATGTCAGGTGCTCGCCGTCTGCGATGTGGACACGACGCGCCGCACCGCCGCGCAGGAAAAGGCGAACGCCTTCTACACAGCGCGGCCGAACCGCGGTTCGGCCGATTGCAGCGCCTACAACGATTTCCGGGAACTTATCGCACGGGAAGATATCGATGCGGTGGTAATTGCCACGCCGGACCATTGGCATGCATTTCCCACCGTGGCGGCGCTAAAGGCGGGCAAGGATGTCTATTGTGAAAAACCGTTGACCCATAATATTCACGAAGTACATGTGGTCATGGATACTGTCAAGGAAACCGGCCGCGTACTCCAGACCGGGTCCATGCAGCGGTCCATGAAAGAGTTCAGAATCGCCTGCGAACTGGTCCAAAACGGCCTTATCGGCAAGATTGACCATGTGGACTGCAGTTTCGGACCGCCACCGATGCCCTGTGACCTGCCGGAAGAGGAAATGGAACCCGGACTCGATTGGGACCGGTGGCTCGGGGCGGCGCCCGTACGGCCCTACAGCTCCGTGTTGAGCCCCCGGGGCATTCATGACCACTTCCCCGACTGGCGCAACTACAAGGAATATGGCGGTGGCATGGTGTGCGACTGGGGCGCCCATCATGTCGATATCGCGCAGTGGGGATTGGACATGGATAAAAGCGGCCCGGTGGAAGTGCATCCCCCGGCGGATGCGCAGGCGAAAAACGGCGCCGTGCTTGTATATGAAAACGGTGTTCGGGTGACCCACGTGGACGGCTATGGCGCCCATTTCTTCGGCAGCGAAGGAGAAGTCAAGGTTAACCGAGGAAAAATCGAATTCTGGCGGGGCGGTGAAAAAGTGGCCGGTTTCTCCTCCCGGGAGGACGGCGGTTCTCTGGGATCCGTCCTGAACACCCTCGAAAAGGATTTCCTGGCCGACGCGAAAATCAAACTTTACGAAAGCCCGGACCATATCCGGAACTTCCTCGACTGTGTTGAATCACGTGAAAAAACCGTGACCAGCGAAGAAATCGGCGGCCGCAGTGCTATCTGCTGCCATCTGCTGAACCAGGCCTATTTCAACCAGCAGGTCATCAAGTGGCAGCCCGAAGCCATGCAGTTCGCCGAAGGCAGCGGCAAACCGGAATGGCTGACGCGGGAGTACCGTGCGCCCTGGAGCGTATAATCGCCAAAATAAAGACTGGGGTAATGGTTTGAAATCGCGGGACGCGCAGCCCGTAGGTAGCGTCTATTTATTCGCATTCCCGTATAAAGCCATGATAGCGGGCCATCCAATAGGGAAGAAGATAGGCGGCACCATCATCCTCAACCCGCCCGTCACCCCCTTCATCGGGTTCATACGGGTCGGCATTCCATTTCTTGAAGCAACGTTCGTCCGCGGGAAGAACACGTGTCAATAAATTCCGGCCGAATCTATTCGGCAGGGAGGCGAACTGAACATCCGCCCGATGACTGTTTCGGGTCCCATAGATGCGCCGGTCCGTCGGAATTTCCTGTAAGTTTTCAACGGCACCGGCAATGTCCGCACCGGCCGGGTCTATCGTGGCGTATACAAACGTGTAGAAACTGGGCTTCTCCGGCTTGACCACGGCATAGTGGCGGCTTACACCGGCCCCCAGCGCCCTGCGAACACGCGGGTCCTTTTCCAGTTGCAAAATAGGATACCATGCGACGAAACCGAGTTGGTCGTCGCTGTGGTTGTTCTCATCGGGGAAGCATTTTTTGGTAAGCAGAACGTTGCTCAGGTAATGGTGTTCCAAAATCAGTTTGCGGTAATGGGCCTCATAGTTCGCTTCGCCTGTAATATGGTGGGCCACCTTGAGAAAGGACAGTATCTGGAGGACGTTCAGGCCGGATTCCACATAGTTGAGGGGATTCCCGTTAAGCGCTTCCGGGTTCCAGAAGCCCCAACGGGTGCGTTTTCCGTCCCAATCGATGAGTTGATAGTTGTTATTGACCAGGTAATCGGTAAGTGCGCGCACCTGCTTTTCGATCAAGGCGCGTTCCGACGCATCCCCTTTCGCAATGTGTTCATAATAGGTGTAGAACGCCAGGTAATGCCCGTCTATTTCGTCTGAGGAGGTGTCGCTTTTCCAATACAGCGCGCCGTCCGGTGTCGGCCGCCATTGTTCGCTCTTGGTTTTGCCAATCTCTGCGGGAACTACGCTGCGCGCGACCAGTCCCGGTATCCCGGAGACGTTTTGGAGCCTATACAGGGCGTGCATGCTCTCCCGTGCCGAGTCCCTGGCAGCAGGATTTTTTGTGGCGCCATAACAAAGCGACAAGGCCGCCACATGATAGGCGGTCCAAAGGCCGTCGTTGTCGTTATCTTCAATGCTGTGGGAGGTCGGGTCTTCCGCGTTGTCCAGGACACAATCCGCGACCAGGCCAAGGCGACGATGTCGTTCGTTGACCCGCTTTTCGATGGTATCGGCCTTTTCAAGCAGTGTGGTGGAAACAATATCCAGCCTGCCCGGGCCTGCATCGGTAAGGAAATAAACGGGGGAACCGTCCGGCACCACGGCGATTGATTTTATCGCGTCCCCGGGCAGATATCTTTTCCCAGCACGATAAAACCATTGCCGCCCTTCTTCGTAGGGCTTGTAAAGGATGGCACCCTGCGAAGTTCCTATCCAAATGTGATCGGATCTGTCAAGGGCGAGAGCGGTAATATCCTCGACCGGCAGGCCTTGTGCACCTCGGATATGGGACCATGCGCCGTCGGTTGTACGGAGGCTCAGACCAAGGGGAGTGCCCACCCATATCGTCCCCCTCGAATCCGACGCCAACCCGGTAATCTGTGTGGCCAGGGGACCGCCCGTACCATAGGCATTGTGGCGGGAGATACCCGCTTCGGTCCGGCAATAAAGCCCCTCCGGAGTGCCGAGCCAGGTTACACCGCCCTGGACCGCAGAGGCGGTAACCGGCTTTCCATCAACAGTGTCCGTGGGCCGTGCTGCATAAATCACCCCGCCGTCGTCAATGCGGATGACTTCCGCGGTGGCCCATTCGGCGCTGGTTTCTACCCTGCCCCGGACATGTTCAGGGAAGGAACCGGTTGGGATGGGAATAATTTTTCCGGGAGTGGGGAAGAACGGATCCGTTAGGTTGAACAAGGTAAAATCCTCGGGCAGCCAGGAACCTTCCGCGAATACAGGTCCCTGGAGAAGGGACAAACAAGCAATAATGACGAATCGAAATATATTCATGTTTAGAAGCCTCCATGGCAAATAGACTGATTCTTGCGTCAAATGGATTCACAATTAACGCCTCTCGTCGGGTGGATACGCACTATCGCGAGGCGATTTTCTTTGGTATCAACCATGAGGCATCCGGCTCCCACGTAAATGCTAAGATTCAGGAACTTCCCTCTGAAATAAATTCCGGTCCTAGTTTTGGAGATGGCCGGCCCCTATTGTTTTTGGGGTGACGTTCCTGTCCACGTTAGGGTGGCGCAGTGGCATTGTATGCCGGGCTTCAGTAGACGTCTTTTCCCGGGTGCGCCATAAGGGGTAATTCCAGCGATTTTGGAACTTTGACACACGTGAACAGGTACGCTCACTGCACGCGTGTGAATTGTTTTTCGGGCATGAACGAGGGATGGAATAAAAGGTGTTCCTTTTGGAGAATGAAAACAAAACCCAAAAAGAAAGCCCTAATTTCAGACTTCCTGACCTCGACAGAGTTTTGACGTGGTTTTTCGGAAAACAGTATTGTACAAAAGTTTGACGCAAAAGACCGTAAAGAAGGCGTAAAGAAGGGACAGACTACCAAATAGCAAGCATGAAAAACAGGATTATACGCTGTACTCAGGGGCTATTTGGCAGTCAGTCCCTTCTTTACTCAGTCTATGTGTTTTCACAAAAAGTGCCATTAAATATTCCGACGAGTTCAGGAAGTCTGAATTTGGACAAACGTACTGCCTCTTCATGATATTTTTTGGGGGGCGTGTGCCCGAATCGGATACATGTGCTTTTGCTGACGGGGGGCAGACTCATCGAGGCGGAGAACAGAATTCAGACCATAACGCTGTAATTGACCCATTTCAGGCCACCCAGTTTTTTCAACGCATAACCTACCTCGCGCAGGTAATCACCGTAGACCACCTGGGCATGAAACCCTTCAATTTCTTCGGTAATCCGTTGGATGTCGCCCTCTATGGAAATATCCATTTGAGACCGGCACATGGGGAGGGAAGGTGTATCGGCCACGGTTCCGCGAAATCCATGCCACCGGGTACAGTGCAGGTCCGGCTGGACCAGCGTCACGACCTGGCCTTTTTTGTAGGCGACCTTGCTGGCCGCGCCATAGTCGGATTCGTAGTGGGTCATAACGGTGACCGGTTCATAATTGTGGCCGTCCATTTTCATGGGCGCGGCGCAGTGGGCCACCGTGTAGATACCATCATGCGGGAAGTGGGTGTTGCAAACGAACGTTGGCTTGCCTGTAATCCACCGAAGCAACACGCCCGGCATCGTATGGCTCAAATCCGTGTGGCAATAGGCGGTATAACCGGCATCGTTGGCCAACGCTAAAACCAGACACGGTGGTGTGTCAAGCATGACGATAATGTCATGGCCCATGCAATAATCAAACCCAAAATTAAAAGCCTGTTTCTCTTCAAGGAGCATTTTGCACAGATGCCAGGCAGCGAAAGAATTGACAACGAATTTGCGCTCCGTTTGCAGTGTGATTTGCGGGTTGGAAAGAAAACGGTCCGTTTCCGCTTCGGCATCCTTCATAAACCCAGCATCGGCTTTGGCTGTTTCCAGGCGTCGGGCAAACTCCTCACGGGG
>JAKLHG010000292.1 GCA_022710255.1 Candidatus Hydrogenedentota bacterium | reverse complement strand
ATGGCTGCATCGTCCAGATAATTTCCGGGGCGTCCAGATCAAGCAGGGAGGCACGCACGAAGGCAGGTTCGGAAAGCGCCAGACCCCGGCTTTTTTGCGAAAGGCACAGCGTGCGGGAATACAAGATTTTACAGCGCCAGTTTCGTACTCAAGAGGACGCGTTCGACGAAGAAGCTGCGGCGGTTGTTTATCAGCGACTAGCCACCGATCCGCAGATTGTAGCGTAGTACGCAAAGCCATAGGAAAAAGCACCTACGCTTCGTCCGGGACTTCGCCCGGAAGAAGAGGCGCCTTCGGCGCAACTATCTTTGTATTGTGTTACTGGGAGTGCCGGCGCCCCGGCATTTTCAAACTCATAATTAATTGTCAGCGAAATGGCTGTAAGCGCCTATGGGCGCGGGAACCGGATAGCGGTCTTGTGGGAGTGGGCTGGCAGCTGATATTGAAGACGAATGCAAATCCGGTATATGCTACCATTTGTCATACGGCTGTCAAATCAGAATCATGAGGAATATATCCATGGCAGATATCCCTTCAGAAGAAGAGAAGTGCCGTCAATCCCTTGTAGTTGTCATTGATGATGATTATGATGTGCTTGAATGGTGTCGCGTCATACTGGAGTGCGATGGCTTTGCCGTGGAATGCTTCTACGATATGGAACAGGCCTATATCTTTTTGCAGAGACGCAAACCAGCCCTTGTTTTATCTGACCTGATGATGGCGGACCGGAATTCCGGATTTGATTTCGCCCAACGCATCAAGGAGACCCCCGGCCTGGAGCGGTTTCCCATCATTATTCTGACGGCGGCCTCCAGTCAGCTCGGTTTTGATTTTACCCCGAAAAGTGAGGTTGACCTGCAGGCGATGCATGTTGAGGCCTATTTTTCGAAACCGGCTGACCCGGCCCTGCTATTATCAAAAATACATGAACTCATCGCCCGAACCAAAGGTACTTCTTAGTTTTTGCGTATCGATGTGCAGGCGCGCACATAAGAAACAAGAGTGCTTTTACCGTCGCGGTTTGCGATAAGGACTTACGGGTAAGCGAATGATGAAACTGACGGCATTGATGAATGATTTGGGTTTCCGGATCCTGATTCCCGCCTGCGGTGCGGACAGGGAAATCCGCCGTATATATGTGGGAGACCGGATGAGTGACCTGCTATCCGCCGCTTCTGAAGACACCCTGGTCATCACGCACGTGGCCAACCAGAGCATCATCAGGCTTATCGAGTTGATGGATTTGCCGGCGGTTTGTTTTCTTAACGGCCTGCAACCGGATACCGCCACTCTGGATGCGGCACGTACGGCCAACACCTGCCTGATGTCCTCCCCGCTGGAAATGTATGAAACCTGCGGCCGTTTTCATGAGTTAGTGAACAAGGAACAAGAAGGCCCTCGCCACGTATGAATATCGCTCATGTGGATATTGAGGGGGGCGACTACCTCTCCTCGGGGAGGGGGTCAAAACAAATCAAAGAAGAACTCTGCAAGAGTGGGGTGGTACCCGAAATTATGCGGCGAGCCATTGTGGCGGTGTATGAAGCGGAAATGAATGTGGCCATTCATGCCTATCGCGGGTTGGTGGAGGACTGCGGCCTGGTGGCCTTATATGCGTGTTGCCAGGGATGCTTCGGCTCGCCCTTCTGGGATACCCCGCCTGCGGTGGCCCGCTTGCGGGCGGTTCCTCCCGGGCCGGCGGATGGGCCGGTCCGCATCCATGCCTTACAACGTTTGAAACCGCTTGAGCCGCGCGCCGGTGCCCGGCTCGACCCGGACATGTCCACGGCCATAAAAAAACTTGCACAGATAAACCAAATTTCGAAACAATTGCCCGGGCGAAACTGCGGCATCTGCGGGGCGCCGTCCTGCTTAGCGCTGGCGGAAGACGTGGCCATGGACCGGGCCACGCTTGCCTCGTGTATTTTTATGGGAAACAGGCCGGATGCCCCCGGGGCAATCAAGGAGGACCACATTTGAATCTCGCCACACTGATAACGCAACTGAATCTTGAAAATATCACCCCGGAAATCGATCTTGACCGGGTGCCCGATATTAAACGTGGATACGCATCGGATCTTTTAAGCGATGTGATGGGCAACGCGCCGGCCGAAGGGGTGCTGGTTACGGTACAGGTGCACCTGAATGTGGTTGCGGTTGCCGTGCATGCCGAATTGGCTGCGGTCATTTTCGCTCTCGGCCGTAAACCTGACGAAGCCACCCGGGAACGGGCCGCACAGGAAAATATTGTGCTGTTGGTTTCTCAGGAACCGGCTTTCGACATTGTCGGAAAACTGTATGCCCTTGATATCCGGGGCGGGGCGCCATGCGCGTAATCGCCGCCGACCTGCATGTCCATACCGCCCTCTCTCCATGCGCGGACGACGGCATGACACCGGAACTTATCGTTTACGCGGCGATCGCCGCGGAATTGGACCTGATTGCCATTTGTGATCACAATTGCGCCTGCAATACGGGCGCCGTTTGTGACGCGGCGGCGGCTATTGCGGGGGACTTCCTTGAGGTCATTCCTGGCATGGAAATCACCACCCGGGAGGAAGCGCACGTACTGGCGCTCTTTCCCGCAGTGGAAGATGCCATGGGCGCTTCCGGCGCGCTGGCGGACCATCTGCCCCCTGCCGGGCCCGGGGGGAACCCGTTCGGCAACCAGCTGCTGATGGATACCGGCGGCCGTATTACCGGGACCGTTGATCGTCTTCTCTCCTTCGCCTCCGGCCTCAGTCTTACCGAGACGGTGGAACTTGTGCGGCGTTACCATGGACTGGTTATTGCGGCCCACGTGGATCGCCCTTCCTTCTCTGTCATCAGCCAGCTGGGATTCGTACCGGAAGACGTTCAATTTGACGCGCTGGAAATATCGGCGGCGGGGTGCGCGCGGGGAGAACAAGACAAGTTCACCCATACGGGCCTGCCCTTGATTACATCGTCGGACGCGCACTTTATTCAGAATATCGGCGACGCCCGCACCTATTTTCTCCTGGAGTGCCCGGATATCCAGGAAATAAAACTGGCCCTGAAAGGGATTTGCGGGAGGGAATGCCGCCTTGCTTGAACTCGCTTTACACTTGCTGGATATCCTCGAAAACGCGGTGCGGGCAAAGGCGGGCATCATTCGTATCAGCATCCGCCTTGACGCCCGGGGAGAGCGTTTGACCTTGTGCGTGGAAGACGACGGCCCAGGGTTTCCGGTCGCCCCCGAGGATGTCCTCAATCCCTTTTTTACGACGAAGGGCGGCAAACGCACGGGGCTTGGATTGAGCCTGTTCAGGGCCGCAGCCCAACAGGCAGGGGGAGATATGGCGCTGTCCATCTCGGAATTCGGCGGTGCGAAGGTCGAGGCTTTTTTGGGATACACCCACGTGGACCGGGCGCCGCTCGGCGACGTTGGCGAAACGGTCAAGGCCATCGCCGTTCCTAATCCCGAGATCGTATGGATCGTTCATGTGGAAGGCCCCGGAGGCGTGCGGACCCTGACCTTGCAGGATTTCATGCTTGAGACGCCGCAGGACAGCCTGTTCCGCATCGGTGAACGATATGCGGAAGCCATTCGGAACGCGTTACGGGAAGCCCATATCCATACCGGGTAGCAATTCCATGTCGGGACAGGGCCGCTTTGATGGGAACAGGACGTCTTGACGGAAATCGCCTTATTGACCTGACAGGTTCGGGTGGTTCACAATAGGGCTTTTATGATGCCGGGCGCGGAGCCGTTCCTC
This sequence comes from Candidatus Hydrogenedentota bacterium, assembly GCA_022710255.1. Classification (GTDB taxonomy): domain Bacteria; phylum Hydrogenedentota; class Hydrogenedentia; order Hydrogenedentales; family CAITNO01; genus JAAYBJ01. The sequence continues at coordinate 1,772 of JAKLHG010000292.1, read as the reverse complement.
CTTCGCCCGATACCACTAACAGGCGCGCACAAACGGCGCCCGAAGGAATTTTGCCATGAACAAAGCCATGAATCGCCGCAAATTTTTATCCTGTACGGCGGCGGCCCTTGCGGCCCCGATGATCGTTCCCGCTTCGGCCCTGGGCCGGGACGGGGCGGTTGCGCCGTCGGAACGCATCACCGCCGCGGGTATCGGCATCCACGGCCGGGGCTTTCACGATCTGCAGTGGATGATACGCAACCCCGACGTACAAGTGCTTGCCATCTGTGATATTCAGAAGAAGCAGCGCCTTTCCGTGAAACAGTTCGTGGATGAATTTTACGGCAACCAGGACTGCGCCATGTATGCCGACATGCGCGAGTTTTTCGAGCAGCGGCCGGATATTGACGCCGTGCTGATTGCCACGGGTGACCGCTGGCACGCCCAGGCTTCGGTCCGGGCGATGCGGGCAGGCAAGGACGTCTACACGGAAAAGCCCTCCACCATGACCATTGCCGAGGGCCAGGCCGTGGTGCGGACCGCCGCCGAATACGGCCGGGTCTACCAGACGGGCACGCAGCGTCTCAGCGAACCCAACCATGTTTTTTGCATCGAGATGGCCCGTACAGGCCGGCTGGGCAAGGTGGACACGGCTTACGCCCATATCGCGCCGTGGGACACGGCGAAAATGCCGCGCCAGTGGAAGGAAGCCCAGCCCGAGCCGCCGAAAGAGGAGATTGACTGGGATGCCTGGCTGGGACCCTGTCCCTGGCGGCCCTATAATGAATCCTATGCCAGTGGCGGCTGGCGGGGCGACTATGATTTCCATACCAGCTGTATCGGCGAGTGGGGCGCCCATACCTTCGCCCAGGCCCAGATGGGACTTGGGTTGGGAGAGACGTCCCCCGTCAAATATGAATACGTGAACAACGACAGCGGCGACGGCATGGTCTGCCATTTCGCGACGGGACAGAAACTGATCTTTTCCCGGGGCGACAAATACTGGCATGGCTCCTGCGGCGAACTGTTCGAAGGGGAACGGGGCTGGGCCGCGGCGGCTGACGGCTATACCCGTCCCGATGTATCCTCGCCGGAACTGCTCCTGGAATTCAACGAGGTGGTGGGCGAGTATCAGGCCCGCACGGGGCGTACCCTTGACCACATGCGCAACTTTCTGGACTGTGTGAAATCACGCCAGGAACCGGTGGCCAACCCGCGGGTGATGCATCATTCGATGTGCACGGTGCATGCCGCCAATGTCTGTATGTGGCTGGAACGCGACATGGTCTACGATCCGGAGGCGGAACGCTTTGTAAATGATGACGAGGCCAACCGTTTCCTGTCGAGGGCCGAGCGGTCTCCGTGGGTGCTTTAAACCAAACCATTTCACCCGGAAAGGGAAAGGATATCGATATGCGCAAACCTGTTATTATTTTCTTGATGACCGCAGCCGCCGCCCTTGGCGCCATAGCCCAAAGTGACCCTGTTGCCGTGCTCCAGTCGGACGCCCCGCTTTTTGAAAAACAGGAAGCCTGCCGCCTGCTCTCCACCTCGGGAAGGATTGAGGCCATCCCCGTGCTGGAGCCCCTGCTGGCCGATGCGGAACTCGCCGATATGGCCCGCTACGCGCTCGAGCCCATGCCCGGAACCGAGGCGGACGCCGCGCTGCGGCGTGCGTTGAGTGTCACCTCGGGCAAGCTGAAGGCCGGGGTGGTTAGCTCGCTGGGTGTTCGGCGTGACGCAGACGCCGTGCCGGCGATCATTCCCCTGCTCAACAATGAAGACGGTTATGT